>NZ_CAXTHO010000013.1:0-28203 GCF_964244015.1 uncultured Amnibacterium sp.
GCGGTGGCGACGCGGCCGATGCGCATCGCCTCCGGATCGCGCAGCACGCGGGCGGTCGCCAGCACCGCGCCGTCCTCCTCCGACCACAGGAGCTCGGCGCAGGGCTCGACGTCGCGCCCGTCGAGGTCCGCGTAGGCGGCCTCTTGCTCGACCACGAACACGGCGACCCGCAGCTGCAGCAGCCGGTAGAGCAGGACCGGATCGAGCTGCGCGGCCGTGGACCGGTGGTGGGTGATCGTCACCGCACGACGGTATCGATCCGCGGCAGCGGTCCGACCAGGTCGGGGCGGACGACGGAGGGACCGAGCACGCGGCCGACGGGGCCGGTCAGCACCGTCCGCGCGCTCCTGGCGAAGGTGTGGAGCCCGCGCGTCCACACGGCCGCCGGCCGACTCCCGCACGCGCGCATCGCCTCCGCGTGCCCGACCACGAGCACCGTCGCGGCGCCGACCGCGACCGTCGACCAGACGACCGCGATCCCGAGCCGGGCGACCGCGGACCGCCGCCGGAGGTCGAGGTGCAGCCGGTCGATCTGGAACCGGATGTGCTCGCGCTCGTCCGCGACGATCCGCCTCCCGATCCCTGCGAGCACCGGATCGGGGGAGGCCGCGAGCGCCTCGAACCAGTCGAGCGCCACGGTCTCGGCGACGAGGAACAGCGCGATCTCGGTGTCGAGCCCGAGCGAGCGGCGCAGCAGCGTGAAGCTGCGATCGGTCCAGTGCCCGGGCAGCGACGGCGCCATCAGGTGCCGGAGGCCGCGGCCGAAGAGTGCGGAGTGCCGCTGCTCCTCGGCGATCAGGAGGCGGACGGCGTCGACGTAGGCCGGGTCACCCGCTCGCTCGGCGAGCCCGAGCAGATGCGTCCCCTCGCCGCTCTCACCGAGCTCGAAGCGCTGCAGCGACCGCGCGATCGCCGCGCGGGCATCCGGCGGCAGGGTGCAGGGGGCGTTCCAGTCGACGGTCGCCTCGATGCGCTCCTGCCGCACCCCGTTGCGGGTGAAGTAGTCGACCCAGGCGGTGAACGGCGCGGTGGATTCCATGCTCCCGACGCTAGGAACCGCCCGGGATCCGCCGCCTCGGCCGACGGGACGGGTCGCCTCCATCGCGGGGCGGAGATACTGGCGGACATGATCGCAGGGACGTCGCTCGAGGGGACGGTCGCGGTGGTGACCGGCGCGGCCAGGGGCATCGGCCGAGCGGTCGCGCTCGAACTCGCCGCGGCCGGCGCGGACGTGGGCGTGGGGCTGCGCGACATCGGCGCCGACAACGGGGTGGTCGCGCAGATCGAGGCGCTCGGCCGGCGCGCGGTCGCGCTGCAGCTGGACGTCACGGATCTGGCCGCGTCCCGCGCCGCGATCGATCGCGCGATCGCCGAGCTGGGCGGCCTCGACATCCTGGTGAACAACGCGGGCGGCGGCATCATGGGCGATGCGCTCGACGTGACGGAGGAGGACTTCGACGCGGTCTGGGCGCTGAACACCCGCAGCACCTTCTTCCTGTCGCAGCACGCGGCGAAGCACATGCGCACGGTCGGCGGTGGCGCGATCGTGAACGTGGCGTCGCAGGCGGGGCTCGTCGCGCTGCCGGGGGAGTCCTCCTACTGCACGAGCAAGGCGGCGGTCATCCACCTGACCCGCTGCCTCGCGGTGGAGTGGGGCCCGCTCGGCATCCGCGTGAACGCGGTCGCGCCGACCTTCATCGAGACGGACGGCACCGAGCCGGCGCTCGCCGACCCCGCGTTCCGCGCCGACACGGTGGAGCGGATCGCGGCGCTGCACCGCATCGGCATCCCGACGGAGGTGTCCGGGGCGGTCGCCTTCCTCGCCTCCCCGGCAGCCTCGATGATCACCGGGCACACGATGGTGATCGACGGGGGCTGGACGGCCCGCTGAGGTCTCAGCCGAGGTGCGGCTCGAGCAGCGCCTGGGTGGCCGGGCCGATGCGGTCGGCGGCGCCCAGCTGGTGCCAGTGCGGGTAGCGCAGCGGCTCGAGCGAGACGGCGTCGAGCCGAGCGAGCTCGTCGGTGGTCAGCTCGAGGTCCGCCGCCGCGAGGTTGTCCGCCAGCTGCTCCTCCGTGCGCGCACCGACGATGACCGAGGTGACGGCCGGCTTCGCGAGCGTGTACGCCAACGCGACCCTGGCCGCGGAGACGCCGTGCGCCTCCGCGATCGCCACCAGCACGTCGATCGTCGAGTACAGCCGGTCCTCGTCGTGCACGGGCGGCTCGGTCCAGCCCTCGAATCGGCGGGTGCCCTCCGGCGCGTCCTGCCCGCGGCGGTACTTGCCGGACAGCAGGCCGCCCGCGATGGGGCTCCAGACGAGGATGCCGAGACCCTGGTCGATCGAGACCGGCACGAGCTCGCTCTCGGCGTCGCGCGCCTGCAGGGAGTAGTAGATCTGCTGGCTGACGAACTTCTCGAGCCCTCCCCTGTCCGACGCCCAGAGCGCCTTCATCAGCTGCCAGCCGGTGTAGTTGGAGGCGCCGATGTAGCGGACCTTGCCGGAGCGGACGAGGTCGTCGAGCGCCTTCAGGGTCTCCTCGAGCGGGGTCTGCCCGTCCCACTCGTGCACCTGGTAGAGGTCGATGTGGTCGGTGCCGAGCCGGCGGAGGCTCGCCTCGGCGGCCTCGACGATGTGGTGGCGCGACAGCCCGGCGTCGTTCGGTCCGTCACCCATGTCACCGCGCACCTTCGTGGCGATGAGCACGTCGTCGCGGTTCTTCCCGAGCGCCTGGCCGAGGATCTTCTCCGACAGCCCGTCCGAGTAGACGTCGGCGGTGTCGATCAGGTTCACGCCCGCGTCGCGGGCCATGTCGACCTGGCGGCGGGCGCCCTCGACGTCGAGGTGGCCGATGGGGCTCGCCCAACCGGTGCCGCCGAATCCCATCGTGCCGAGGGTGATGGTGGAGACCCGGAGGCCGGAGGATCCGAGTTGGCGATACCGCATGGTCCGAGCGTAGGGAGATGCGCCTCCGACGACTCTGAGCCCCAGGACTCTCCGTTTTGTAGGAAGGACCTGCCTACAAAACGGAGAGTCCGCATGGACGAGCTGTTCAGGAGGTCTGGCGCGAAGAAGCCGGCGGCCGGCCCCACCGCAGCACGAAGAACGCCAGCACCGCGATCGCGGCGAAGACCCCGGAGGAGGTCAGGAACGCGGTGTGGTAGCTGTCCAGCTGGGCGAGCGCCTGCGCTGAGGGCGACGTGCCGTGGTCGCCGAGGTACCGGGTGACCGAGTCGGCTGCGAGGGTCGAGAGCACCGCGGTGCCGATCGAGCCGCCGATCTGCTGGGACGTGTTCACCATCGCCGAGCCGACGCCGGCGTCCCGCGGGTCGATGCCCTGCGTCGCGGTGTTGAAGGCCGAGGCGAAGATGCAGCCCATGCCGAGACCGAGCACGACCAGCCCTGGAGCGATCGTCGTCCAGTAGTCGCTGTCCAGGCCGATCCGGCTGAGCAGCAGCAGGCCGCCGCTGCCGAACAGGGCGCCGACGACGATCATCGGCTTCGGCCCGACGCGGGGCAGCAGGTTCGGCGCGATCAGCGTGGACGTCAGCGCGATCGTCACCGGCATCGGCAGGAACCCGATCCCGGTCTGCAGCGGCGTGTAGCCGCGCAGCGCCTGCAGGTAGTAGGCGAGGAACAGGAAGACGCCGAACAGGCCGGCACCGGTCAGCGCGACCGTGAGGTACGAGCCGCCGCGCTGGCGGTCGAGCACGACGCGGAGCGGCAGCAGCGGGTGTGCGACGCGCGACTCGAGGATCACGAACGCGATCAGCAGCACGACGCCGACGGCGAGCGAGGTGATCGTCTGCGCATCGCCCCAGCCGTTCGTCTCCGCCGACGAGAAGCCGTACACGATGCCGACGAGGCCCAGGGAGACGACGACGGTGCCCGGCAGGTCGAGCTTCGGCCGGGTGCCGGCGGGGCCCTGCTTCCCGAAGAACGTGATCGCGCCGATGATGGCGACGATCGCGAAGAAGAGGTTCACGAAGAGGCACCAGCGCCACGACGCGTACTCGGTGAGCACGCCGCCGAGCAGCAGGCCGACCGCACCACCGGATCCGGCGACCGCGCCGAAGACGCCGAACGCACGGCCGCGCTCCTTGCCGTCCGTGAACGTCGTGCTGAGCAGGGACAGCGCGGCGGGAGCCAGCAGCGCGCCGAATGCACCCTGGATGGCGCGGGCCGCGACGAGCTCGCCGAAGTTCTGCGCGAACCCGCCGAACGCGGATGCGGCCGCGAAGCCGACGAGGCCGGAGATGTAGGTGACCTTGCGGCCGAACAGGTCGGAGAGGCGGCCGCCGAGCAGCAGCAGCCCGCCGAACGCGAGGGAGTAGGCCGTGACGACCCACTGGCGCTGGTCGGAGTCGAAGTCGAGCGCCTTCTGCGCGGTCGGCAGGGCGATGTTCACGATCGTCGCGTCCAGCACGACCATCAGCTGCGAGAGGGCGAGGACCACGAGCACCCACCAGCGGTGCTCGTGCCGGGCGCCGTGACGCTTCGGCGCGCCGTCGATCGCGGGGGATTCCAGGGTCGTGTCCGCCATGCGGAGCTCCTTCGTGAACGGAGGGGTTCGCGCGGCGCTGCACAGAACTGACGCGGAGGCGCCTCCGGAGGAAAGCCGGTGGCGCCTCCGGCTATTCCGCGGACTCTCCGTTTTGTAGGACGGTCCGTCCTACAAAACGGAGAGTCCGGCCCGCTACCGGGCGGCTTCCTTCGCGGCCAGCCTCGCCTTCCGGCCGAAGGCGAGCCCGCCCATGTCCTCGAGGCTGACGCCCTTCGTCTCGGGGACGAGGAAGAACACGAACAGCAGCGAGATCAGGGCGAACGCCGCATACAGGGCGTAGGTGAAGACGAGCGACAGGTCCGCCAGCGGCGGGAAGGAGAGCGTGACCGCGAAGTTCGCGATCCACTGCGCTGCGGCCGCGACGCCGAGCGCCTTGGCGCGGATCCGGTTCGGGAACATCTCGCCGAGCAGCACCCACACGAGCGGGCCCCAGGTCGCGCCGAACGAGACCACGAACAGGTTCGCGCCGACGAGGGCGATGATGCCCCACGGGTTCGGCAGGCTCACCTCCCCGCCCGAGCCGGTCGTCGCCTGGCTGAACGCGACCGCGACGGCCACCAGGGCGATGGTCATCCCGGCCGAGCCCGCGAGCAGCATCGGGCGGCGCCCGACCTTGTCGACGATCGCGATCGCGACGAACGTGACGGCGACGTTCACGATCGCGGTGACCACCGAGATCGCGAACGAGTCCTTGAAGCCGACCGCGTTCCAGAGCGTCGTGGAGTAGTAGAAGATCACGTTGATCCCGACGAACTGCTGCAGCACCGAGAGCACGATCCCGGCCCAGACGACGGGCTGCAGGCCGAGGATCGGACCCCGCAGGCTCGCCTTCCTGGCGTTCTCCGCGTCCTCCTCGATCGAGTCCTGGATGCCGGCGACCTCGTCGTCGATCTCGTCCGGCGCGGTGGTCTGCCGCAGCACCGCGCGAGCACCCTGCTCGTCCCGCTTCGCGAGCAGGTGGCGCGGCGACTCGGGCAGCCGCAGCGCGATCACGCCGTAGAGCACGGAGGGCACGACGCCGACGAGGAACATCCACCGCCAGGCCTCGAGGCCGAACAGCAGGTGCTCGGAGGCGCCCGTCGTCCCGTTGAAGCCCGCGAACAGCGCGTCGGAGAGCAGCGCGGCGAAGATGCCGAGCGTGATCGCGAGCTGCTGCAGCGATCCGAGCCGGCCGCGGACGGAGGCGGGTACGACCTCCGCGATGTAGGTGGGGGAGACGACGGAGGCGACACCGATCCCGAGTCCGCCGACCACGCGCCAGACCATGAAGTCGCCGACGCCCACCGCCAGGCCGGCGCCGATCGAGCTGACCAGGAAGAGGGCGGCGCCGACGAGCATCGTGCGCGTGCGCCCGATGCGGTCGGCGATGCGGCCGGCGAGGTAGGCGCCGAGCGCGCAGCCGAGCAGGGCGATCGCGACCGCGAAGCCCTGCAGCGTCGGGGGGAGTGAGAAATCCTTGCCGATCGCGTCGACCGCACCGTTGACCACGGACGAGTCGAACCCGAAGAGGAACCCGCCGAGCGCTCCGGCCACCGCGAGACCGGTGACCCTCCGCTTCAGGCGCGTGAGATCCGGCGCGTCCGCGCGCTGCTGCGTCCCGCTCATGGCGTGGGTCCTGTCCGAGCGGCATGACGGCGCAGGAATCCGGTCGTGCCGCTGCGTTGCGACTGGGTTCGCGCTGCGATCCTCTCGGATGCCGACCGAAAGCGCGCTGAGCAGAAGCGGGGAGTCGTCTGCTCGCGGCTCAGGCGATGCTGACCGTCGCGACCGCCGCCGTCAGGGCCTGGTCGAGGTCCGCGATGATGTCCTCCAGGTCCTCGATGCCCACGCTGATGCGCACGAGGCCCGGCAGCACACCGGCGTCCTCGAGTTGCGACTCCGTCAGCTGCGCATGCGTCGTCGACGCCGGGTGGATGACGAGGGTCTTCGCGTCGCCGATGTTCGCCAGGTGGCTCGCGAGGTCCACCGATTCGATGAACGTGCGGCCGGCGTCCCGTCCGCCCTTGATGCCGAACCCGAACACGCTGCCCGGACCCTTCGGCAGGTACTGCTTCGCGCGCTCGAAATGCGGGTGGCTCGGCAGGCCAGGCCAGTTCACGTACTCGACGCGGTCGTCCGCCTCCAGCCACTCCGCCACGGCGCGGGCGTTCTCCACGTGCGCCTGCATCCGGAACGGCAGCGTCTCGACGCCGAGCGCGAGCAGGAACGCGGAGTGCGGTGCGAGCGCCGGCCCGGTGTCCCGCAGCTGCTCGGCGCGCAGCCGGGTGAGGAACGCGTACTCGCCGAAGTTGCCGTGCCACTCGAGGCCGCCGTAGGAGGGCACGGACTGCTCGAACAGCGGGAACCGCTCGCCGCCCCAGTGGAACCGGCCGGACTCGCTGACGACGCCGCCGAGCGTCGTGCCCTGCCCGCCGAGGAACTTGGTGGCGGAGTGCGTCACGAGGTCGGCGCCCCACTCCATCGGCCGCGACAGGTAGGGCGTCGCGACGGTCGCGTCGATCATCAGGGGCACGCCGGCGTCGTGCGCGACGTCGGCGAGGCCCTCCACGTCGGCGACCTCGCCGGAGGGGTTCGCCACGCTCTCCGCGAAGACCACCTTCGTCCGGTCGGTGATCGCGGCGGCGTAGTCGGCCGGGTCGCTCGAGCGGACGAAGGTCGTCTCGACCCCGAAGCGGCGCAGGGCGACGTCGAGCTGCGTCAGCGAGCCGCCGTAGAGGTTCGCGGAGGCGACGATGTGGTCGCCGGCGCCGGCCAGGGACGCGAAGGTGATGTACTGCGCGCCGAGCCCGGAGGCCGTCGCGACGGCGCCGAGCGCCCCCTCGAGGCTCGCGATCCGCTCCTCGAACGCCGCGACCGTCGGGTTCGCGAGGCGGCTGTAGATGTTGCCGTACTTCTGCAGCGCGAAGCGCGCGGCGGCGTCGTCGGCGTCGTCGAACACGAACGAGCTCGTCTGGTAGATCGGCAGGGCACGCGCCCCCGTCGTCGCGTCGGGGATGTTCCCGGCGTGGATCGCCCTCGTGCGGAACCCGTATTCGCGATCAGCCATGGGTTCGACGCTACCGGCCGCCCTCCGAGCGCTCGCACCGCGTGACGGCCGGTGACGGCGTCCGTTTTGAAGGAACTTCTGGGATCACGGCGCAGAAGTTCCTTCAAAACGGAATCAGGCGCGGGCGGGCTCCGTGCTCGCCCAGAGGTCCGGCTCGGGCAGCGGGGTGTCGGCCTGCACGGCAGAGATCCAGGCCGCGGTTGTCGCGACGGAGGCGAAGCCCGACGCGAGCACGATCAGCGTGCGCTCGTGCACCTGGCGCGCCGAGAGCGTGCCCGCCGGCGTCTCGAGCGGCAGCGTGCCGGAGGCGTCGGCGAGCAGTTCGACGGCGAGGCCCAGATCGGCCGCGTCGCGGGCGGTCGACTCGTCGCAGTGCTGCGTCATGAAGCCGGCGATCGTGAGCGTGTCGATGCCGTGCTCCTCCAGCCACGGCGCCAGCTCGCCCGAGCCGAAGCAGGAGACCGTCTCCTTCGTCAACAGCAGGTCGGGGGCCGCGCCCGAGACGGTGTCGTGCAGCTCGGCCCCGCGGGAACCTTCCGCGAAGACGGGGGAGTCGGCCGCGTCGACGTGCTGCACCAGCACGACCGGGATGGAGGCCTCGTGCGCGGCATCGATCGCGGCCGCGATGTTCGGTAGGCAGACATCGAGCGGCGGGAAGCCGATCGGGAGGTTCCCGTCGACGTACTCCCGCTGGACGTCGATCACGATCAGGGCACGGGTCGGGCGGTCGCTCATACCGCGACGCTACAAGGGTGACGCGCTCAGAATCGGCCGCTGACCTGGGGGAGCGCATCGGCTGCTAGTCTGGTGACACGTCCCCAGGGACGTGAGCGTCGAAGCGCACCCGATCTCCCGTCAGCGTCCACGAACCAGTGGGCATGCGGTCGAGACGGTGCCGCGAGCGGCGCGTCCAGGTGCAGAGTCCGCACCGCCGCCGCGGCGACGTACGCCGCCTCGAATCAGAGAGATCCTCCTGTGTCCGTTTCCTCCTTCGGCACGCTCGGCGTGCCGTCCTCCCTCCTCCCGGCCCTCGACAGGGCCGGTATCACGGAGCCGTTCCCGATCCAGACCGCGACGCTGCCCGACAGCCTCGCCGGCCGCGACGTGCTCGGCCGCGGCCGCACCGGCAGCGGCAAGACGCTCGCGTTCGCGCTGCCGCTCGTCGCCCGGCTCGCCGGCGGCCAGCGCCGCTCCGCCCGCCCGCGCGGCCTGGTGCTCGCGCCGACCCGTGAGCTCGCCACGCAGATCGCCGCGGTCGTGCAGCCGCTCGCCGCGGCCGCCGGCATGACCGTGACGACCGTGTTCGGCGGCGTCTCGCAGAACCCGCAGGTGAGCGCGCTCCGGAGCGGGGTCGACATCCTCGTCGCCTGCCCGGGCCGGCTCGAGGATCTCCTGAAGCAGCGTGCGCTCACGCTCGACGGCATCGAGGTCACCGTGCTCGACGAGGCCGACCACATGGCCGACATGGGCTTCCTGCCCGGCGTCACGCGGCTGCTCGGCGCGACGCCCGCCGGCGGCCAGCGCCTCCTGTTCTCCGCGACGCTCGACAACGGCGTCGACAAGCTCGTGAAGCGCTTCCTGTCCAACCCGGTCACCCACTCGGTCGACGAGAGCACCTCCGCCGTCGACACGATGTCGCACGCCGTGCTCGAGGTGCGGGACGCGGACGGCAAGCGCGAGGTGATGGAGGCGCTCGCCTCGGGCACCGACCGCCGCCTGCTGTTCGTGCGGACCAAGCACGTCGCCAAGCGCATCGCCAAGCAGCTGACGGCGGCGGGCATCCCCGCCGCGGACCTGCAGGGCAACCTGTCGCAGAACGCCCGCGAGCGGAACCTCGCCGCGTTCTCGTCCGGCGAGATCCGCGTGCTCGTCGCGACCGACGTCGCCGCGCGCGGCGTGCACGTCGACGACATCGCCCTCGTGATCCACGTCGACCCGCCGACCGAGTACAAGGCGTACCTGCATCGCTCCGGCCGCACGGCCCGCGCCGGCGCCTCCGGCACCGTCGTCACACTCGTGCTGCCCGAGCAGCGCCGCGAGGTCGCGCAGCTGCTGCGCGCCGCCGGTGTCAGCGCGTCGCCGCAGCAGGTCACGGCCGCCTCGCCCGCGGTGAAGGAGCTGATCGGCGAGGTCGCCGCCAAGGTGACGCCCGCCCCCGTGGCCGCGCAGGCGCCGTCCCGCCCCCGGGCCGACCGGCCCGCCGGCGGCGAGCGGCGCGGAGGAGCGCAGCCCGCGCGCCGCACGGCGCGGGGTGCCGACAGCGCCGAGCGCGCCGGGTCGACCGGAGGCGGTCGCCGCCAGGGTGCGGGCCGTGGTCAGGCGGGCGGCGACGACCGTCGCGCCGCCTCCAGCGGCGAGGGACGCGGTGCCCGTCGCGGCGGCGCCTCCACCGGCGGCTCGGGTGGTGCCCGCCGCGGGGGAGCCTCTGGAGGTCGATCGGGCGCGGCGCCGGTGCAGTACTCCACGTCGACCGGCGCGCCTGCCGGCTCCGCGTGGTCGCAGTACGGCGGCGAGCGCGCCGCTGCGCCGTCCGAGCGCCGCGGCGGCAACCGCCGCGCGGGCCGTGCCGGCGGCCGCCCCGAAGCCGACTGAGTGGCACTCTCCGTTTTGTAGGAAGGTCGTTCCTACAAAACGGACACTGGCGGTCCATGTCGCTGCCGTCATGTCGCGGCTGGGGGTCGGCCGCGGTGGCGGTCTGCGATGTGCGTTCCGGCAGCGGGTGTGCGTTCCGGCAGCGGATTTCGCGCGATCCGACTGCCAGAACGTCCCGATGCTGCCGGAAGGCACACATCGGCGTCGGATCCGGGGCCGGACAGCGAGTCACTCTCCGTTTTGTAGGACGGTCAGTCCTACAAAACGGAGAGTCAGGCGGTCGGGATCCAGTAGCGGCGCTTGCCGGTGCGCGAGTCCTCGTAGGCGCCGCCGGAGCGCTCGATGACCGTGCGGGAGCCGACGTTGTCCTCGTCGCAGGTGACGAGCACGCGCTCGATGCCGAGGTCGCGGGCGATCGGCAGCGCGGCCCGCAGGGCGTCGGTCGCGTGGCCACGGCGCCGCGCGGACGGCCGGACGCTGTAGCCGATGTGCCCGCCCTCCTCCAGGAGGTACGGCGTCAGCCTGTGCCGGATCTGCAGGAAGCCGACGAATTCGTCCTCGTGCACGATCCAGAGCGCGGTCGCCGGAACCCGGTCAGCCGCCCGCGGGGTCTCCTCTAGCGCGTCGGCCCGCAGGCGAGCCACCATCGCGGCTAACGCCTCCGGATGCGTGAGCGTCGCGACGTCCTCCAGCAGGTCGCTGCCGCCGTCCCGGTGCTGGGATCCGTACTCGGCCACGCCGACGATCCAGGAGGCGTGGTAGCGGACATCGGGGTGGACGAGTACGGCCATCGCATCAGTGTCCTCCAGCGGAATACCCCGCGCTCGGCCCGGTTGCTCGTGGCATGGCATCCATCTACACCGCGGAGGCGCTCTCGACCGGCGCCGGCCGCAACGGGCACGTCCGCACCTCCGAGGGCACCGTCGATCTCGACATGGCTGCGCCGAAGGAGATGGGCGGCTCCGGCGCCGGCGCGAACCCCGAGATGCTGTTCGCAGCCGGCTACGCGGCCTGCTTCCACTCCGCGCTGCTGGGGCTCGCCCGCCGCGACAAGCTCGACCTCGGCGACACGACCGTCGGCGCGAGCGTGGGCATTGGACCGGACGACGCGGGCGGGTTCGGCCTCAGCGTGCACCTCGAGGTTGTCATCCCCGACCTGCCGCACGACCGGGCGCAGGCGCTCGCCGACGAGGCGCACACGGTGTGCCCCTACTCCAACGCGACCCGCGGCAACATCGAGGTCACCGTCTCCGTCTCGGACGACTGAATCCGGATCACTCAGCGCCCCATCAGGTAGGCGTCGGCGGCGCGGCGGCCGGACACCAGGGCACCTTCGACCGTGGGTGAAGGACCGCAGGAACGTCCCGACCATCGACGGCGCCCGGACTGCTCCGATCGCCCGTTCAGTGCCGCCGGCGCGGAGCAGATCGAGGTCGTCGATGCTGTCCGCTCCCGCGAGCATCCCGGCCAGCACGGTCCGCGCCTTCGCCTCCACGTTCGCCGACGCCAGGCTCGAGCAGTCCCCGATCAGCTCCGTCAGGCCCGCCCGATCCGCGAGCTGCAGCTCCGGGACCAGACCCGCATGGGACATGAGATTCCGGTCATCGAACACCGGGAGCAGACCATGCGACGATTGCGCTTGCGGGATACCCTTCCAGACTGCGCGAACTTTGACTTCGACATCAACATTCTCCCAGACCAGAAGGGCATCCCGCCTCCCAGCGCGACCACCCCGCCCCACCAAAGACGGTGGATCAGGGCTCAGCGCGCCCCCACGGGAGGCGGGTCAATACGCTTCGAGTGCAGCGCGGAATGCGGCGTCGTCCGTGCGTACGGAGGCGGACACCAGCAGGACCGAGCCGGCCACGCGGGTGAAGGGCTCGCGGACAGGCAGGCTGACGATGGTGCGCAGCCCGCGCTCCCAGGCGGCCACCGCGGCTCGCCCCGCCCGGTATTCCGGTTCCTCGGCGAGCGCCTGCTGCTGCGCCGGCACGAGCGAGTTCAACCATGGCTCGACTGGCGCGTACGCTGAATCAAGTCGTGTTTCTCGTACCAGCGCGACCGTTACTCCCGTCTCCCCGCCGTTGTCGTATGCGTCCACGATCCGAGCGAACTCGGCAGACCATTCGGGGCTGCCGAGAGATGTCGTTGCGGTCAATGAACGCGGCGCGGGGAAAATTTCCAGGGCCGGAATATCGGGGGCAGCGGCAATCCCAGTTGCCGCTCGAAGATAGAGTAGCTCGAGTAAGCCACGTGGCCTCAGTTCGACCGTCAAAACCATATCATCCGGCCATTCCGGCCTCCGATATCGAAGCCGTCTCACTGCGTACCGTCCCGCTGCGAAACAGTCGGTAGCGGGCACGTTCGGTGCCGCTCAGTACGAATCAGTCGGGCCATAGGTGGCGCAAATCGTCCCGTCGATGAGTGTGGCAGTGGATCCGTATCGTACCGCGGCAAGTGCGCTTGAAGCCCCGCCTACCTTATGGTCATGGGTTGCGGTCCAGGTGGTACTGGCATTCAGCCCGCTGAAGTTCTCAGTCCACGCTCCGACCGTGCTCGTCGAACCATCGACGTTCCAAGTGTGCTTGAAGCTCGGCGCATACACGCTGTAGGCCGTGTTGATCCTCACCCCTTGCGAATACCTGGAGATGAAGAGGCTCGATGTGCCACAGGACCCCCGCTTGGTGTTGTTTGTGGTCGCCCCACTGCTCCCGGGAGCAGGATACTGACTGGCGATCTGCTTAGCCGATGCGGTCACCGGCACCGAATGCTGTACTCCAGCGGAGTCGGTGACGATCTTGAAGCCGTGATCTTGTGCAACCTGCGCGTCGTACCCAGATACTGAGAGCAACTCAACTCTGGATGAAGGCTCATCGACGGCGCTGGCGGGCGTCGACACTCCACCGACAACTACGGCCGACGACGCCATAAAGCAATTGCCAATCGCACTTGATAGCGGCCCAGTGAGACTCCTTTGTCTGTGTGCGCGTGGCCTGGAAAAGGACCACTGCCGGAACGGTACGCTGGTGGACAACAGTCCGCAAGAGTTCCGCTGTGTAGGAAGGTCGGGCGGCCGTAAGCGGGTCGACCACGACCACGTCGTGCCTCCGGCCACGTCGATCTCGCCGGGTCGGACCGCCTCGACTCGCGCGCCGTACTCGATCGTGCCCTCGGGCAGCCTCGCCGCGAAGGCAGGGGGGCAGCGCACCCATGCCCCCCGCTGGCACCCGACGGTGCCGAGACCAAAAGTGGGGAGCACGAACGCCGCGAAGCGGCTCGAGGTCGTCAGCTGGCGCTCCTGCAGCACGCCCTGAAGGGAGGGCGGAGGAAGTGCTCGGCGGGATCGCCGAACAAGCTGTGCCGCCGCAACGCTTCCCTCAGTTCGACGTTACTGGAGGCGGTCCTGCTCCTGTGCGCCAATCGACCTCCAGCGGCGCGCCCAGCGGGGCGGCCTGGTCGCAGTTCAGCGAGCAAGACTCCGCGCCGTCCGCCCCCCGCGGCAGCCGCCGCGCTGGCCGCGACGCGGGCCGCCCGGACTCCCACTGAGTTGGACTCCACTGAGCCGACCCGTCCCGTCCTCCAGGCGGGAGCCGTCGCTGCGGGAGGGCACTCAGCGCCCCATCAGGTAGGCGTCGGCGGCGCGGCGGCCGGACACCAGGGCACCTTCGATCGACGGGGTGTCCCGGTGGTCGCCGGCGACGTACAGCCCCTCGGCCAGGTGCACCGGCTTCCGGAGGGGGCTGCCGCCCGGCAGCGCTGGCAGCGCCTCCGGCACGCGCGTGACCGCGATCTCCTCCCACCCCACGGTGCCCACGCCCCAGATCCGAGCGAGGGTCGAGCGCAGCAGCGCATCCGGGATCGGCTCCGCGCCGAGGACGGATGAGGCGATCAGCGCGCGGCGGTCGGGGGAGTACGCCGGGGCCGCGTTCGTCATCACGACGCTGTTGGCGACCGGCCCGCCCTCCGTGTCGAGCGCGATGACCGGGCGCCGCGTCGGTGGCGCGGGCACGGCGTGCCACACCGTCGTGATCGCGTGCATGACCGGCGGCTGCAGCTCGAGCAGCCGGGCGGCCGTGAGGGGGTCGGCGGCGACGACGACCGCGTCCGCCGACCGCGTCGTGCCCCCGGCCACGTCGATCTCGCCGGGCCGGACCGCGTCCACCCGCGCGCCGTACTCGATCGTGCCCTCGGGCAGCCTCGCCGCGAGCGCAGCGGGCAGCGCCCCCATGCCCCGCGCGGGCACCCCGACGGTGCCGAGAGCGAAGGTGCGGAGCACGAACGCCGCGAACCGGTTTGAGGTCGTCAGCTCGCGCTCCTGCAGCACGCCCTGCAGGAAGGGGCGGAGGAAGTGCTCGACGGGATCGCCGGAGACGCCGTGCCGCCGCAGCGCCTCCCGCAGCTCGACGTCGCGGCCGCCGCGGCAGCGCCCGATCGGTGAGAGGACGACCTCAGCGAGGTAGACGGCCAGCCGGATGCGGTCGGCGGCGCTGCCGAGCGGTGCCGTGAGCAGCCCGACCGCGCCGCTCGGCGCCTGGCGGGGGTCGGCGACCAGGTGCGGCCCGTCCGCGTCGCGCAGCAGCGCGCCCCGGAGGAACGCGCGGAGGTCGAGCCCGGGCGGCATCCCGATGCGCTGCAGCTCGGGGTAGGCGGTGTTCAGCACCTGGAAGCCGCGGTCGATGGTGAAGCCGTCGACGTGGTCGGAGCGCATCCGGCCGCCGGGTGCGTCCGATGCCTCCAGCACCTGCACGGAGCGTCCGGCCGCGACGAGCCGGAGCGCCGTCGCCAGCCCGGCGAGGCCGGCGCCGACGACGATCACGTCGGCCTCCCGCGCGGTCACGGCGCGATCACGAGCCGCGTGACCCGATGCCCACGGACCGTGAACTCGAGGTCAGTGGTCCCGGTGAACCCGTCGCCGGAGACCAGGACGGTGACGATGAGCTGCTGGTCACCGATACCGGGCTTCACCCCGAGCAGGTCGAAGTGGGTCCGCTGCCCGATGTTGTCGCTCTGGTCCCAGGCGGCGACGCCCTCGTGCCCCACGAACTCGCGGCCCGAGTCCGACAGGAACGCGTCCTCGGTGAACGCCGCGACGAACGCCTCCGAGTCGCCGGCGTTGGTCGCATCGACGAACGCCCGGATCGCGGCGGGCACGTCTTCGGAGAGGCTCTCGCTCATGCGCCCATCGTCCCGGCCCGAGGTGGACATCCGCCGCACTCTCCGTTTTGTAGGAAGGTCCTGCCTACAAAACGGAGAGTGCGGCCGTACTGCGAGAGCAGCGTCTGCGTTCGCTCCGGAGGCGGGTGGTGCGCAGGTACATCGCCGCTTCAGCGGCTCAGAGCATCGCTCGGATCGCCTGCGCCACCTCATGAGGCGTCCGCTTCGTCGTGTCGACCAGCACCTCGGCCAGCGCGGCGGCGTCGAGGATGCGGTCCAGCTCCACTGCCCGATGCGCGTGCCACTCGAGGCCATCCGGGTCGTCGGCGTGACGCCCGTCGAGGCGGCTGCCGATCTCGCCCGCCTCGGCCGTCAGCCTGACGACGCTGACCGGACCGCCCACCGCCTCTGCGCAGCGGTCGAGGTCCTCCCGGCTCTCGATGACGCCGGCAGCGATCACGATCTGCGCCCCGGCGGCCCAGTAGTTCGCTGTCATCGCCGCGAGGTTCGCAAGCTGCACCTCGAGCTGGAACGGGTCGCCGACCGGCGGAGGGCGCAGTCGGCGGGTCTCGTCGATGTCGATGACCGCGTGCACGACGCCGTCCTGTGCGAGCAGGTCGCTGAGCGCCGCGGCGGTCGTCGTCTTCCCGACACCGACCGTGCCGATGACGAACACGGTGCGCATCAGCGGTCGACGAGGCCGTTCTCGTAGGCGAAGACGACCAGCTGCACGCGGTCGCGGAGCGCGAGCTTCGTCAGCACGTTGCTGATGTGGGTCTTCACCGTCGCTTCGGACACGTACTCGGTGCGGGCGATCTCGGAGTTCGACAGCCCCTTCGCGGCGTGCGCGAACACGTCGCGCTCGCGGCCGGTCAAGGTGCCGAACGCCTGCGGCACCGGGCGGCGCTCGGCGGGCTCGAACCGTTCCAGCAGCGCCCGGGTGGCGGAGGCGGCCACGACGGCGGTCCCCGCGTGCACGGTCCGGATGGCCGCGATCAGGAAGTCGGGGTCGGCGTCCTTCAGCACGAACCCGCTCGCGCCGGCACGGATCGCGGACGCGGCGTCCGCGTCGAGGTCGAAGGTGGTGAGCACGATGATCCGCGGGCCGGTCTCGCCGCGCGCGGCGGCGCTCTCGAGGATCCGCTTCGTCGCGGCGACGCCGTCCAGCACCGGCATCCGCACGTCCATCAGCACCACGTCGGGCCGCTCGCGGTCAACGAGCGCGATCGCCTCCTCGCCGTTCCCGGCCTCGCCGACCACCTCCAGGTCGGGCTGCGAGCGCACGATCATCGAGACGCCCCTGCGGAACATCTGCTGGTCGTCGACCAGCGCCACGCGGATGCTCATCGGACGATCGACAGGGCCGCGGTGGCGGAGGTCGGCAGGAACGCCCGGACACGGAACGTGTCGCCGTCCGGCCCCGCGCGCAGGTCGCCCTGCACGGCGCCGGCCCGCTCGCGCATGCCGATCACGCCGTGGCCGCCGGGGGAGGGCCGGGATGGCGACGTCGGGTCGATCGCGTTCACCACCTCCACCTCCAGGCCGTGCGGCGTCAGCGCGAGGACGACGGAGGCGGGCCGGGTCAGGTCGCCGTGGCGGAGGGCGTTCGTGAGGGACTCCTGCACGATCCGGAAGGCGGCGAGCTGGGTGGAGGTGCCGAGCGCACCGAGGTCGGGTTCGCGCGTGACCTCGAGCTGCAGCCCCGACCCGCGGAACTGGGCGAACAGCGCGTCGAGGTCGCCGAGCCCCGGCTGCACGCTCGTCGTGCCCTCGTATCGCAGCTGCTGCAGCAGCACGCGCACGTCCGCGAGCGCCGCGCGGGACACGGAGGCGATCGTCTCGAGCGCCTCGTCGACCGACTCCGGGTCCGTGCGGCGCAGCAGCCGCGCGCCGTCGGACTGCGCGATCACGACCGCGAGCGAGTGCGCGACGACGTCGTGCATGTCCCGCGCGATCCTGGTGCGCTCCTGCTCGGCGGCGACCTGCTCGCCGGCCGCGTCCGCCTCCTGCCGGTTCCGTCTCGAGCGCTGAGCGGTGGCGACCAGTAGGCCGAGGGTCCAGGCGAGCAGCAGGGTCACCGCGGTCAGCGCGCCGACGATCCCGAACGAGCCCGCCGCGTGCGGCAGGGTGCTGATCGAGCCGGTGACCGCGGTCAGGAAGCTGGAGCGGGCGACGTACACCCCTGCCACCCCGGCGCCGACGAGCGAGGAGGTGAGGGCCGCCCAGCGCACCGACCGCCTGCCGTAGGCGGCGCAGGCGTAGACGATCGCGGGGATCGCGGCGTCGTAGACGGCGGGGGTGTCGAACGCGAGCATCTGCGCGATCGCTCCCGCCCACGCGCCGATCAGCGCGATTCCGGGCGACCAGCGCCGGACCGCGAGCGCAGCCGCGAGCAGCACGACCGCGGCCCAGGACGCCGGGAGGCTCGTCGGATCCCGCAACGGCACCAGTGCGAATACGAGCAGGAAGGCGCCGGCGATCGCGAGATCGACGATCCTCTGCGTCGTGCTGATCGGACGGAACACGGGGAAAGGGTAGGTGCGCGGAAGCCGACGGGGTCGGTGGCGCCCGTGATCTCCTCCTTCCGGATGAGGCCGGAGGGGAGGCGCAGCGGCCGGCTCTGCTCGCGGTTACGAGGAGGCGGGGGCCTGCACCGAGCCGTAGGTGACGGTGTCGACGTAGATCGTCTCGACGTCGGTGCCCTCGATGACCTCGGCGACGCGGTCGCGCCAGTCGGGGCGGACCAGGGCGCCGAGGGCGTCGAGCACGTGGTCGGGGTCGCCGTCGAACTCGAAGACGGTGACCGTCTCGCGCTCGTGCACGGTCGAGTGGGAGACGCTCACCCGCGCCGGGTAGTCCTCGCGGGCCGTGCCCTCCGGCATCCACGCCTCCACGTACTGGTCATCGGTGACCCCGGCCTTGAGCTTCCTGACGTACACGGCACGCAGCATCTGTTCTCCTTACATCGGCGGCATCCGATCGTCGCCGCCCGGCCTGAACGCCCGCCCGACGTGCAGGTGCGCCCGACGCCCTGCGCGTTCACGCGTGCAGGCGGGTTCACGCGTGCCGGATGCAGCGGTCCGTCGTGGGGCGGGCGTCGAGGCGGGCCGGCGCGATCAGGTCGCCGCAGACCGCGCAGCAGCCGTAGGTGCCCGCCGCGATGCGCGCGAGCGCGGCGTCCACCTCCGCGAGGCGACGCCGGAGGGAGGCGCGCAGCGCGTCCGCCTGCGACCACTCGAACCCGATCGTGGCGCCCTCCGGATCGTGCTCGTCGTCGGCGTTGGTGTCCGCCCGCGCCGCCGTCATCGAGCGGATGCGGTCGTCCGCGTCGGCGAGCCCCGCCTCCGCGTCCGCACGCAGGGCCAGGAGGCGCGCCTCAGCGGGCTCGCCGGACATGTCCGACCGACCAGTCCGGCTGGTCCGCCTCCCGCACGCGGCCGTCGGCGTCGAACACCAGGAACCGCTCGAAGCCGCGGGCGAACCAGCGGTCGTGGGTCACCGCGACGACGGCGCCCTCGAACCGGCCGAGCGCCTACTCCAGCGCCTCCGCGGACTCGAAGTCGAGGTTGTCCGTCGGCTCGTCGAGCAGCAGCAGCGTGGCGCCCTCGAGCTCGAGCAGCAGGATCTGGAACCGCGCCTGCTGGCCGCCGGAGAGGCTCTCGAACCGCTGCTCGGCGCTCTTCACGAGGCCGTATCGGCCGAGCACGGAGGACGCGCCGCCGCGATCCAGGCCGGTCCGGTCTGCCGATCCCGCATCCAGGATCTCGAGCAGCGTCCGGCCTGTGAACTCCGGGTGCTGGTGCGTCTGATTGAAGTACCCCGTCCGGACGCGGTTCCCCAGCCGCACGATGCCAGCGTGCGCGACCGGGTCGCCGACCCCCTCCGTACCGACCCGGAACTCGTCCATCTGGCGCAGGAGGCGGAGGAAGTGGCTCTTGCCCGACCCGTTGCTGCCGAGCACGGCGACGCGGTCGCCGAACCAGATCTCGGACGAGAACGGCTTCATCAGCCCGTTCAGCTCGAGGTCCTCGCAGATGATCGCGCGCTTCGCCGTCCGGCCGCCGAGCAGGTGCATCGTGACCCGCTCCGGGATCGGCGCGGCCTCGGGCATCCCCTCCGCCTGGAAGCGCGCGAGCCGCGACCTCGCCGCCTGCAGCCGCGATGCCATGACGTCGTTGTAGGACGCCTTCAGCTTGTACATGGCGACGAGGTCCTTGAGCTTCTGCTCGTCCTCGAGCCACCGGCGGCGCAGCTCGTCGAGCCGGTCGTTGCGGTCGATCCGCGCCTGCCGGTACGTGTCGAGCCCGCCTCCGTGGAGCCAGAGCGTCGCACCCGCGGCGCCACGCTCGAGCGTCGCGATGGCGGAGGCGCAGCGGGCGATCACCTCGCGGTCGTGGGTGACGAGCAGCACGGTCTTGGGGGAGTCGCGGACGGTGCGCTCGAGCCACTCCTTGCCCGGCACGTCGAGGAAGTTGTCCGGCTCGTCGAGCAGCAGCACGTCGTCGGGGCCGCTGAACAGGCTCTCCAGGACGACGCGCTCTGCTCGCCGCCCGAGAGGGTGGAGGCGCGACGGTGCTGGACCTGCTCGAACGGGATGTGCAGCGCCTCCATCGTCGCGGAGTCCCAGCGGACCTCCTGGTCGTACCCGCCCGCGTCGCCCCATTCGGCGAGCGCTCGGGCGTAGTCCATCTGCGCCCGCTCGCTGTCATGCAGGATCGCGTTTCCTCCGCGGCCTCAAGCTTCGCGGCGGCGGCCCGGATCGCGGGCGGGCTGGTCGTGAGCAGCAGGTCGCGGACGGTTGAGTCGTCGCGGATTGAGCTGATCAGCTGCCGCATCACCCCGAGCCTCCCGGAGAGCCCGCGGGCGCCCTCCTGCAGCGGCACCCGGCCGTCGAGCAGGCCCAGCAGCGGTCGACCGTCGTCGAGCACATGGTCGACGTGCGCGAGCTCGAGGTGCGCCACGGACGCCTCCGGGGTTCACGGCGCGGTGGCCGACTGCGGAAGCAGCCGACCAGCGTCCCCGACTCAGCGCCCTGACGCAACGCGATCACCGATTTCGCCTTTCAGGAGTTTTGGCAGCGGCGAAGCCGCGCCAAAACTCCTGAAAGACGAAACCGCCTCCGGAGAACGCTCCCGGCGGTCAGGCTGTCGCGACGGTCGCGGAGGTTCTCGGCCGGCGGGCCCGGATCATGACCACGACGCCGACGACGGGCACGAGGAAGCCCATCACGGCCGTGAGCAGGATCCCTGCAGATGCGAGCAGCCCGGCGGCGAGCAGCGCCGCGAGCACGACGCGCGTCCGTGGTGGGCCCGGCATCCGGGGACA
The DNA here is from genome assembly GCF_964244015.1 of uncultured Amnibacterium sp. Taxonomy (NCBI): domain Bacteria; kingdom Bacillati; phylum Actinomycetota; class Actinomycetes; order Micrococcales; family Microbacteriaceae; genus Amnibacterium; species uncultured Amnibacterium sp. The sequence goes on from NZ_CAXTHO010000013.1 coordinate 20,681, forward strand.
GGCGACCCAGGCGGCTGCTGCGGCGAGTAGCGCGCCGGAGGCGATCAGCACGCCGAACGATCCGTCGCCCGCCGGGAACGGGCCGGGCAAGCGGGCGATCGCGTTCACGACCAGCCCCGCGGCGGCGAGGAGGATCGCGGTCCGGGCAGGAGCAGGTTCGGTGGACTGGGCCGCCGCGATGAGTACCGGAATTCCCGCGAGGGCGCCGAGCCCGAGGCCGACGGCCATCGCGCCCGTGCCGTCCAGCCCGAAGAGCGCCAATGGCCCGGCCGCGAAGCAGAAGACGGTGGCCGCGACGGCCGCGGTGGTTCCGCCCGCCGCGAGTCCGAATGCCCTCGGATCGGCGCGTCGTCGGCTCCGTGGACGTTCGAGCGGTGGAGGCGCGGAGCGCTGCGGGCGTCCTCTGCCGACCACGAGCGCGGCGGCGAGGGCGCCGGCCGAGCAGACGAAGGCGCCACCCGGCTGCAGGAACGCGAGGCCGAGCGCCGGCGCACCGACTGCACCCACGATGACCGCCGGGACGATCCGGAGGGAGAGCGGCTCACCGGCCGGTCGCAGCACCGCGAGCATCACGACGACGATGAGCGCGGCGACCATGAGCCACGCCAGGCCGAACGAGGCGAGCGTGATCGAGCCCGCCATCGCGGGACCGGCGCGGCCCTCCTCGGCCGCATCGAATCCGAGGCCCCACAGCGTCACCGTCACGGCGCCCGCGACACCGCCGACGCCGCCGATCGCGGGTAGGGCGACGGACCTGCGGGCGCCGATCAGCCCGCCACCGCGGAGCAGCGCCACCCCGACGAGCGTCAGCAGGGGCGGGTCGATCACGAGCGGTACCGGGATCGCCCAGCCACCCAGCGTCCACCCGCCCACGTCCGTCGAGACGAAGTAGAGCACCGTCGCGACCGCGGAGATCGCGGTGGCGACGGAGGCGGCCAGCACGGCCGTGCGCCGGTCCACGCGTTCCGCGAGCCCGTGCAGGACGACCGAGCCCGCCTCCGCGAGGCTCGGCCGGGTTCGGCCCCGCGAATCCGCGGCGTCGAGCAGGGTGCCGAGCAGCACGTCGTGATCGCGCGTCCGCCAGCGTCGTGGATACCAGCGCAGCAGGCGCCGGTAGCGCGATTCGAGCGTCATGCGGGTCTCGCCGAGAGCCGGGTGCGGGCGGCGCGGGTCCGCACGTCCAGCGCTTCCACCTCGCGGGCCAGGCGCGATCCGCCCGCTTCGGTCAGCACGAAGTAGCGCCTGGCTCGACCGTCGAGCACCTGCTCGCCGTCGGCGCTGACGAGCCCCTGCCGGGTGAGTCGCTCGAGTGCCGCGTAGAGCGTCGTCGGCTTCAGCACGACCTCGCCGCCGGACGCGTCCTGCACCTCCTGCAGCACCGCGTAGCCGTGCCGGCGCCCCGCGGCGAGCACGGTCATGATCCAGAAGGCGACCTCACCGAGCTCCGGTTCCCGCATGGCCCGACCATACTCCACCCGGCGTACTACTCCAGATGATGGAGGGTACGAGGAGGAGCCGTCAGGCCTACCAGGCGTAGTCCTCCGGGGCGGGCTTGTGGCCCGGGAAGATCTCGTCGAGCTTCGCGAGCGCCGCCGCGTCGAGCTGCACATCGAGCGCTCGGATGCCCGAATCGAGCTGCTCCATCGTGCGCGGGCCGATGATCGGCGCGGTGACCGCCGGCTGGCGCAGCAGCCACGCGAGCGCGACGTCGCCCGGCTCGTGCCCGAGCTCGTCCGCGAAGTCCTCGTACTGCTCGATCTGCCCGCGGTGCGCCTCCAGCGCCTCCTTCACGCGGCCGGAGGTGCGGCGGCTGGAGTCCCGCTCCTTCTTCAGCACCCCGCCGAGCAGCCCGCCCTGCAGCGGCGACCAGGGGATGATCCCGATGCCGTTGTGCTGCGCGGCCGGGATGACCTCGAGCTCGATCGTGCGGGCGAGCAGGTTGTAGACCGACTGCTCCGAGACCAGCCCGGTGAAGTTGCGGGTACGCGCCGCCTCCTGTGCGGTCGCGAGGTGCCAGCCCGCGAAGTTGCTGCTGCCCGTGTACAGGACCTTGCCCTGCGTGACGGCGACGTCGATCGCCTGCCAGATCTCGTCCCAGGGGGTGTCCCGGTCGATGTGGTGGAACTGGTACAGGTCGACGTGATCGGTCTGGAGACGTCGGAGGCTCGCGTCGAGCGCCTTCCGGATGTTCAACGCGGAGAGCCTGCCGCCGTTCGGCCAGTCCTCCATCTCGCTGTACAGCTTCGTGGCGAGCACGGTCCGCTCGCGACGCCCGCCCCCTCCGGCGAACCAGCGGCCGATGATCGTCTCCGTGCCGCCGAGCCCGCTGCGGCCGCCGTACTGGTTCGCGGTGTCGAAGAAGTTGATGCCCGCGGCGTGCGCGGCGTCCATGATGCGGAAGCTGTCCGCCTCCTCGGTCTCCATGCCGAAGTTCATGGTGCCGAGCACGAGGCGGGAGACGGAGAGGCCGGAGCGGCCCAAGTGTGTGTACTGCATGGAGGCCAGCCTGCGCCCCTGTGGCTTCGCGAAACATGGACCGTGTTGAGTGGAGGGGTGACCCGCGATCTCGCTCTGCTGCCCAAAGGCCATCTGCACCTGCACTTCGAGGCGTCGACGCGCCCGCTGACGCTGCGCGACCTCGCCGCGGAGGCGGACGAGCCGGTGCCGTCGTGGGCGGACTTCGCCGACTTCTCAGATTTCCAGGACGCGTACGGCGACGTCCTCAGGCTGATCCGCCGACCGGAGCAGCTCGAGCGGATCATGACCGAGCTGGCCGACGACGCGAAGGCCGACGGCGTCGTCTACGTCGAGGTGACCCTCGCGCCGGTGCTGCACGCGCACCTGTTCGGCGACGACGCGGCGGTCGCGCTCGACTTCCTGCTCGCCGCCGCGCAGCGCGAGGAGGAGCGGACCGGGGTCGTCATCCGGGCGATGATCGCCTCCGCCCGCACGATGTCGGTCGAGCTGGCGATCGAGGACGCGCGGCTGGCGGCCTCGTATGTCGGCCGCGGCGTCGTCTCCTACGGCCTCCACGCGGACGAGCGCGGCTTCCCGGCGGCGCCGTTCGCCCCCGCCTTCGACATCGCCCGCGACGCCGGGCTGCTGATCACCCCGCACGCGGGCGAGCTGGTCGGACCGGAATCGGTGCGGGAGGCGGTGGAGGTGCTGCATTCCGACCGGATCCTGCACGGCGTCCGCGTGATCGAGGACGCCGAGCTGACCGCGGAGGTCGCGCGGCTCGGCGTCTGCCTCGACGTGTGCCCCAGCTCGAACGTGGTGCTGCACGTCGTCCCGGACCTCGAGCACCACCCGCTGCCCGCGCTGCTCGCGGCGGGCGTCACCTGCTCGATCAACGCGGACGACCCGCTGCAGTTCGGCCCGAACGTGCTGGAGGAGTACGAGCTGAGCCGGACACGCCTCGGCCTGACCGACGAGCAGCTCGCCGGCTGCGCGCGCGCCTCGCTCGCGAAGTCCGGCGCCCCGGAGGAGGTCAAGGCCCGCGGCCTCGCCGGCGTCGACGCCTGGCTCGCCTCCTGACTTTTCGTCTTTCAGGAGTTTTGGCGCGGCTTCGCCGCAGCCAAAACTCCTGAAAGACGAAAAGTCGCGTCAGGACCGCAGGAGTGCCGCGACCGCGGACATCGCGAAGCAGCGGAGGCGGAGGGGGCCGGCCGGCGTCGTCAGCACCAGGGCGCGACGCGGGAGGCGCGCCAGGCGCACGGCGGACACGTCCGTCAGCGCGACCTCGACGACCGCGCCGTCGTGCGAGGTGAACCGGACGAGCCGATCGCTGATCCGGAGCCGGCCGGGCGACCACGCTCCGCCGCCCAGCACGCTCGCACGGCGCGAGGTGAGGACGACCTCCTCCTCAGCCGAACGCACGGGCCAGTCTGTCGACGATCTCGTCCAGCACCGGCTGCGGAGTGGCGAGGATGATCCGAGCGAACCCGCGGCCGGCCTCGCCGCATGCGGCGCCGTCGGTGAGCGCGACGCCGGCCCGCTCGAGGATCACGTCGGCTGGGAGCTCGCCGAGGTCGAGCGCTCGCAGGTCGAGCCAGCCGATGTAGCTGCCCTCCGGCATCCGGTACCCGACCTGCGGCAGCCGCTCGTCGAGGAGCAGGCCGAGCCGCCGACGGGACACGTCGAGGTACCCCCGCACCGCGTCGAGCCACTCGCCGCTCTCCCGGTACGCGGCCGTGGTCGCCGCGACACCGAGTCCGCTCGCACCGTGCGAGGCCAGCCCGGCGACCGACCCGTATCGCTCGGCGTCCGCGTCGTTCGACAGGATCAGCTGCGCGCACTTCAGGCCGGGCAGGTTGAACGCCTTGGAGGCGCTGACCGCCGTGATCGTGTGGTTCGCGGCGACCGCGTTCACGCTCGCGTAGGGGATGTGCCGGTGCTGCCCGAACACGAGCGGTGCGTGGATCTCGTCCGCGAACACCCGGCCGCCGAACCCGTCGACGACCTCGCTCAGCGCGACGAGCTCCTCCCGGGTCAGCACCCGCCCGACCGGGTTCCAGGGGTTGCAGAGCACGAACGTGTCCGCGCCGGCCGCGAACGCCGCGGCGACCCCCGCCAGGTCCAGCTCGGAGCGGCCGTCGACCGCGATGCTCGGCACCTCGATGATCGGGCGCCCCATCAGCTCCGGGATCTTCAGGAACGGCATGTACGCGGGCGTGCTCACGATCACCGGCCTGGTCGGGTCGGAGTAGCGCCGCAGGACCAGGTCGAGCCCCGCCAGCACGTCCGCGACCGGCTTCACCCTGTCCGGCCGGATCGCCCAGTCGAACCGGTCCGCGCACCACGCGACCGTGGCGTCGGCGAGCGCATCGCTCGCGGCCCGGGGAAGGTAGCCCGTGCGGGCCAGATCCACCTGCTCGTGCAGCGTCCGCCGGATCGCGGGCGCGAGCCCGAAGTCCATCTCCGCGACGAACGCGCCGATCGCCTCCGGGAACGCGGCCCACTTCATCCCGCCGCGCGCCCGCAGCTCGGCGATGTCCGGCGTCTCGAACGGGAGGCTCACGCCCCCACCCTGCCGTTCACGAGCTGCCGTTCACGAGCTGCTGCTCAGATCCACGTCGGCGACCACATGTGGATATGCCAGAACCAGTAGGGCACCGGCAGCCCGGCGCTGATGGGGAAGAAGAAGGCGCTGAGCGCGACCGCGGCGACCACGAACACCGCGACCAGGGTGCGACGCACGCGGAGCCCGTAGGACGACTCCGCGGCGAGCAGCTCGTCGGCGGAGTCCGCGCCCGGTGGTCGGACCACCAGCAGTCCGATCGTCGCGGCGAGCGCGAGCAGCATGTACGGCTCGAACGCGATCGAGTAGAAGAAGAACATGGTGCGGTTTGGGTACTGCAGCCACGGCAGGTAGCCGCCGACGAACCCCATCAGGATCAGCGCCGCCTGCCACTCCCGCTTCCGGACGAAACGGACCAGGAGGTAGATGGAGGCGGCGATCGCGGCGTACCAGATCAGCGGGTTCGGCAGGTCGGTGATCGCGGACACGCAGCTCCCGGTGCCGCATCGGCCTGCAGACGTGGCGTCCCAGTACATCGAGGTCGGCCTGGCGATGATCGGCCAGAGCGCTGCCGGCGCCTTGTAGGGGTGCGGGGTGTCGAGCCCCGTGTGGAAGGCATAGATCTGGGACGTCCACGCCCACAGGTCCTGGATCGGGATCGGCACCCACGCGAAGAATCCCGTGGCGGCCTTCGTCCCGCCGTCCTCGATGGTGTGCCGGTCCCAGCCGCCGCTGGTCACGAACCAGCCGGTCCACCCGGCCAGGTAGGCGACGAGTGCGGTCGGGATCATGCTGACGAACACGACGGGCGCCTGCTTCAGCAGGCCCGCCCACGCCCACAACCGCACACCGGCGCGCCTCCGCAGCAGCAGGTCGGTGCCGACGACGTAGAGCGCGAACGCGGCGAGGAAGTAGATGCCCGACCACTTCACCGCGCAGCAGAGGCCGAAGAGCACGCCGGCGCCGATCAGCCACGGCCGCCAGAGCAGGGTCGGCCCCCAGTCGCCGATCCCGCGCCTCCTGCGCATCAGCCAGGCGCCGAGGCGTCGTTCCGCGAAGAACCGGTCCTCGAGCACGCAGGCGAACGCGGCGAGGGCGAAGAACATCACGATGTTGTCGAGCAGCCCGACGCGGGACATCACGATCGCCTGGTTGTCGATCGCGAGCAGCCCGCCGGCGAGCGTCGTCACGAGCGGGGTCCGGAACATGCGGTGCGCGATCAGCATGATCAGCGCCACGGCGAGGATCCCGACGACCGCGACCGAGAGCCGCCAGCCGTAGGAGTTCTGCGCGCCTCCCGCCGCCAGCTCGCCGAGCGCGATGATCCACTTCCCGAGCGGCGGGTGGGCGATGTAGGAGGCGGCGGAGGAGAAGAAGTCGACCTGACCCGCCTCGAACGCGTCGTTGACCGCGTTCTTGCCGGTGAAGCCGCTGGGCGCATCGGTCCAGCTGCCCTCGTACCCGAGGTGCGCGAGGGTCCACGCGTCCTTCACGTAGTAGGTCTCGTCGAACACGAGGTGCTTCGGGTAGCCGAGACCGGCCAGCCGCGCGACCGCCGCGACGAGCAGCACGGCGGGCGGCCCGTAGCGCGCCCAGTCCGAGATGCGGTCGAACAGGCCCGTGGGAGCGGCCGTCTCGGCGACGGGGGCGACGGCCTGCGACACGGAGGAAGGATACGGTCGCGGCATGCTCGTGCTCGCCGCAACCCCGATCGGGAACCTCGGCGACGCCTCGCGCAGGCTGATAGAGGTGCTCGCCTCCGCCTCCGTCATCGCCGCGGAGGACACCCGCGTCGCCCAGCGCCTCCTCGCCGGGCTGCACGTCGAGACCCGCGCTCGGCTCGTCACGGTGAACGAGCACACCGAGAAAGCGCGGATCGCCGAGCTGCTCGACGCGGCGCGGGAGGGGGAGGTGGTCCTCGTCTCGGACGCGGGGATGCCCACCGTCTCCGATCCCGGGTTCGCGGTCGTACGCGCGGCGGTCGACGCGGGTGTCCCGGTGACCGCGGTGCCGGGTGCCTCCGCGGTGCTCACGGCGCTGGCGCTGTCCGGGCTGCCGACGGACCGCTTCGTGTTCGAGGGGTTCCCGCCGAGGAAGCCGGGGGAGCGGCGCCGGTTCCTGCAGACTCTGGCCGCGGAGCCGCGCACGACGGTGCTGTTCGAGTCGCCGAACCGCACAGCGTCGCTGCTCGCGGCGATGGTGGAGGTCTTCGGGCCCGACCGCCAGGTGGTCGTCGCGCGCGAGCTGACGAAGTTCTACGAGGAGGTCGTGCGCGGCACCGTCGCCGAGGTCGCGGCCTGGGCGGAGGGAGGCGTGCGCGGCGAGGTCGTCGTCGTCCTCGCGGGTGTCCCTCCTGTCGCCGCCGACTCGGTCGACGCGCTGGCGCAGGTGCAGGCCCTCGTCGCGGGCGGCGCGAAGCTCAAGGACGCGACCGCCGAGGTCGCGACCGCCACGGGCCTCTCCCGCAAGTCCCTCTACGACGCGGCCCTCGCCTCCCGCTGAT
>NZ_CAXTHO010000013.1:28303-39257 GCF_964244015.1 uncultured Amnibacterium sp.
TACGGCGACGAGACGGTCCTGCAGGTGCAGGAGGTGGACGACCCCGAGCCCGGTGAGGGCGAGGTCGTCGTCCGCGTCATCACGGCCGGCACGAACCCGGGTGAGGTCGGCATCCGCACGGGCGCGCTCGCGTCGATGTTCCCGGCGACGTTCCCGGAGGGGCAGGGCAGCGACCTCGCGGGCCGCATCGTCGCGGTCGGCGCCGGGGTCACCCACGTGGCGATCGGGCAGTCGGTGATCGGCTTCTCGGACGGCCGCAACGCGCACGCCGAGCTGGCCCTCCTGCCGGCCGCACGGGTGGTGCCGAAGCCCGACACGCTCGACTGGGACGTCGCCGCGACGCTGTACGTGGCGGGCACGACCGCGCTGGCGCTGCTGCAGGAGGTGCCGATCGGTCCGGACGACACGGTCGTCGTCGCGGGCGCGGCGGGCGGCGTCGGCGTGTTCCTCACCCAGCTCGCGGTCGGCACCGGTGCGACGGTGATCGCGATCGCCGGTGCGGCGAACCACGACTGGCTGCGCGCCCACGGCGCCGAGCCGGTCGCCTACGGCGAGGGACTGGAGGAGCGCCTCCGGTCGGCCGCCCCCGACGGCGTCACCGCGTTCTTCGACCTGTTCGGCGACGGCTACGCGGACATCGCGCTGGCGATCGGCGTACCCGCGGACCGCGTGGCGACGGTCGCGGACTTCGGCGCGGGCGAGCGCCTCGGCGTGACGGTCACCGGCATGTCGGCGCTGCACGACCCCGCCGGCGGCATCCGGCAGCTCGCCGCGATCGCGTCGCAGGGCGGCTTCGAGGTCCCGATCAAGGCCCGCTTCCCCCTCGAGCAGGTGCAGGAGGCGTACCGCGAGGTCTCCCGCAGCAGCGGCCTCGGCAAGGTGGTCCTCCGAATCGCCCAGCCCTGACCGAGCGCCACCCCCGTCGTCACAGGGGTGCGCGCGCCCGATACAGTCCCCGGGTGCCAGCGGACCGGTCGTTCTACATCACCACGCCGATCTTCTATCCCTCCGACGTGCCCCACATCGGGCACGGGTACACGGAGGTCGCCGCGGACGTGCTGTCGCGCTGGCATCGCCAGGCCGGTGACGACACGTGGTTCCTGACCGGCACGGACGAGCACGGGCAGAAGATGCTCCGCACCGCGACGGCGAACGACATGGGCCCGCGGGAGTGGGCGGACAAGCTCGTCCGCGACGCGTGGATCCCGCTGCTCGAGACCCTCGACATCGCGAACGACGACTTCATCCGCACCACCCAGCCGCGCCACGAGCAGGGCGTCGCCGCGTTCATCCAGCGGCTCTACGACACCGGCTTCATCGAGGCGGGCGACTACGAGGGCTTCTACTGCGTCGGCTGCGAGGAGTACAAGCAGACCTCCGAGCTGATGACCGGCACCGGCAAGTACGAGGGGGAGCTCGTCTGCGCGATCCACTCGATCCCCGTCGAGCTGCTGAAGGAGCGCAACTACTTCTTCCGGATGAGCCGCTTCACCGACCGGCTGCTCGCGCTCTACGAGGAGCGCCCCGACTTCGTGCAGCCGGAGAGCGCCCGCAACGAGGTCGTGCAGTTCGTCAAGCAGGGCCTCGACGACCTGTCGATCTCCCGCTCGACGTTCGACTGGGGCGTCCCGGTACCGTGGGACCCGAAGCACGTCGTCTACGTCTGGTTCGACGCGCTGCTGAACTACGTGACCGCGGTCGGCTTCGACGGCGACGAGGCGACGCTGGGCCGCCGCTGGCCGGCCACGCACCTGGTCGGCAAGGACATCCTCCGGTTCCACGCCGTCATCTGGCCGGCGATGCTGCTGGCGGCGGGGCTGGAGGTGCCGAGGCAGGTCTTCGCGCACGGCTGGCTGCTCGTCGGCGGCGAGAAGATGTCGAAGTCGAAGCTCACCGGCATCGCCCCGAACCAGATCACGGACGTGTTCGGCTCCGACGCGTTCCGCTACTACTTCCTCCGCGCGATCCCGTTCGGGCAGGACGGCTCGTTCTCCTGGGAGGACCTGTCCGCGCGCTACCAGGCCGAGCTCGCGAACGGCTTCGGCAACCTCGCCTCGCGGGTGATCGCGATGATCACGCGGTACCGCGACGGCGTGGTGCCGGAGGCGGGTGCGGCGTCCGAGCGGGATCTGGGCATCCAGGAGACCGTGCGCCGTGCGGCCGCGGAGGCGGACCTCGCGATCGAGCGGATGGCGCCGCACGAGGCGGTCGCGGCGATCTGGACGATCGTGGAGGAGCTGAACGGCTACATCACGCTCGAGGAGCCGTGGAAGCTGGCGAAGGACGCCGAGCAGGCGCCCCGACTCGACTCCGTGCTGGCGACGGCGGCCGAGGGGCTGCGCGCGCTCGCCGTGCTGCTGTCCCCGGTGATCCCGAAGGCGACGGGCGTCCTGTGGTCCGCGCTCGGTGCCGAGGCGGCCCTCGGCGTGCTGGCCGACCAGCGCCTCCGCGCCGCCGGTGACTGGGCCCAGCTGCCCGCCGGTACCCGCGTCACGGTGCTCGAGCCCCTCTTCCCGCGCATCGACCCCGAGCTGCTGAATGCGTGAGGTCGATTTCATCTTTACGGAGTTCTGGGGGCCGCTTCGCGCCGCCCAGAACTCCGTAAAGATGAAATCAGAGGGCCCGCGTGGCTGACCGGGCGTACCCGCCGCTGCCGGAGGCGCTCAGGGTGCCGGTCTACGACGACCACACCCACATCGACCCGTTCTCAGGACCGGGCTGGTTCGGCGACGAGGGTCAGCAGCTCGACTGGCGCGTGCAGCTCGACCGTGCCTCCGTCGCCGGAGTCAAGGGTGTGGTGCAGGTCGGCACCGATGTCGAGTCGAGCCGCTGGTCCGCCGAGCACGCGGCGATCGACCCGCGCATGCTCGCGGCGGTGGCGATCCATCCGAACGACGCCGCGGTGCTGGAGGCGCAGGGCGGGCTCGACGACGCGATCGCCGTCATCGACGAGCTCGCCGCGCAACCGCGGGTGCGGGCGGTGGGGGAGACCGGCCTCGACTTCTTCCGGACGCCCGCCGAGGACGGTCGCGCCGCCCAGGTCCGCTCCTTCGAGGCGCACCTCGACATCGCGAAGCGGCACGGTCTCGCGCTGCAGATCCACGACCGCGACGCCCACGTCGAGGTCGTCGACACCCTGCTGCGGGTCGGCGCTCCCGACCGCACGGTGTTCCACTGCTTCTCCGGCGATGCGGGGCTCGCGCACCTCGCTGCCGGCCACGGCTGGTACCTCTCCTTCGCCGGCACGGTCACGTTCAAGAACGCGGAGCCGCTGCGGGAGGCGCTGCGGGTCACGCCGCGCAGCCGGATCCTCGTCGAGACGGACGCGCCGTGGCTCGCACCGGCGCCGGTCCGCGGCCGACCGAACGCGCCCTACCTGATCCCCCATACGCTGCGGTTCATGGCCCAGGTGCTCGAGACCGACCCGTCCATGCTCGCCGCCCAGATCGCGAGCAACACGGAGGCGGTCTACGGCAGCTGGACCGACGACGCCCCCGAGCGGTGGGGCCGCTGATGCGCCGCCGCCGGGTGATCGTCTCGCTCGTCCTGGGCGCGCTGCTCGTCGTGCTCCAGCTCGTGCTCTCGCGGACCAGCGTGCCGACCGCGCTGCTGACGGGACTCATCGCGTCGGTGGTCGCGTACCTGGTGCTGCTGGTGTCGGACCGCTACTCCCGCAGGTAACGTCCGCGAAGCAGCTCCCGGATCCGCGACCTCACCAGCGGGAGTGGATCGCCCCGCGGAAGAACTCGTCGTAGATCGCGTGCACGCCGGCGTCGAACGCGGCGCTCAGGGTCGGCACGCGGGCTGCGGCGGCGTTCGACTCGGCCTGCGCGACCGAGCGGGCGCCGGGGATCACCGTCGTCACGCCCGGCAGCTGCGCGACCCACGCGATCGCGGCCTGGGCGGGCGTCACCCCCGCCGGCGCTTCCGCGGCGACGAGCGCGGAGAACCGGCGCGCTGCCGCCACGCCCGCGTCGTAGTCGACGCCCGAGAACGTCTCGCCCTGGTCGAACGCCTCCCCGTGCCGGTTGAAGCTGCGGTGGTCGCTCGCAGCGAACTCGGTGTGCTCGTCGTACTTCCCGGACAGCAGGCCGGAGGCGAGCGGCACGCGGGCGAGGACACCGACGCCGGCTGCTGCCGCGGCGGGCAGGACCTCGTCGAGCGGCTTCAGCCGGAACGCGTTCAGGACGATCTGCACGCTCGCCACGTTCGGCCGGGCGATCGCGGTCAGCGCCTGCGCGGTCTCCTCGACCGACACGCCGTAGGCGGCGATCGCGCCCTCCTCCACGAGCGTCTCGAGCGCGTCGTAGACGGCGTCGTCCTCGAACACGGCCGTGGGCGGGCAGTGCAGCTGCACGAGGTCGAGCGTCTCCTGGCCGAGGTTCCTCCGCGAGCGGTCGGTCCAGACGCGGAAGTTCGCGAGCACGTAATTCGCAGGGACCTGCGCCTCGCGACGGCCCATCTTCGTCACGACCGCGACGCCCGCACCGGCGTTGTCCGCCAGCCAGCCCCCGATGACGCGCTCGCTGCGACCGTCGCCGTACACGTCGGCGGTGTCGAACAGCGTGACGCCGGCGGCGGCGGAGGCGTCGAGCACCGCCCGGGCATCACCCTCCGGCACGTCGCCCCAGTCGCCGCCGAGCTGCCAGGTGCCGAGGCCGACCGCGGAGACGGTGCGGCCGGTCCGGCCGAGGGTGCGGGAGGGGAGGGAGGCGACGTCGACCATGCGTGCATCCTCCCGGTGATCGCTGCACGGTCGGCTGAGCGGATCGCGCCGTGAACGGCCGCCGAACGCCGGCGGAACAAGGCGACTGCGCATCTGGTGCACGCGCAGGACGTGGCGGAGGGTGGGCGACATGCGACCCCGCGCACTGCTCGCCCCGCTCGTCGTCCTCACCGCCGTCGTCCTCGCGGCGCCCGCCGTCGCCGCGCCCGACCGGCACCCGTCGCCGAAGCCGATCGCGCTCCAGTACCTCGGCGAGACGGAGCTCGCGAACGGCCTGCAGTTCGCCGGTACCACGGTCGGCGGGCTGTCCGGCATCAGCTGGGACGCGCGCACCGGTCGCTACCTGATCATCAGCGACGACCGCTCCGCGATCGACCCCGCCCGCTTCTACTCGGCCGCGATCAGCGCGAAGCCGGGGTCGGTCTCGGTGCGCCTGACCGCCACCCATCCCCTCCTGCAGCCGGACGGGACGGCGTTCCCGCCCACCTCCGCGGACGGCGCGGTCGTCGCACCGGATCCGGAGGGGATCGCCGTGGACCCGCGGCACACCGGCTTCGCCTGGTCGAGCGAGGGGGAGCGGGTGGTCAGCCCGCTGACGCTCGGCGACCCCGCAGTCCGCCTCGCGACCGCGTCGGGCCGGGCGACCCGCGTGCTGCCGCTCGCGCCCCAGCTGCACATGAACGTCGCCGAGGTCGGGCCCCGCCGCAACCAGACGCTCGAGGGGCTGTCCTACACGCCGGACGGGACGCAGCTGTGGGCGGCGATGGAGGATCCGCTGTACCAGGACGGCGTCGACCCCGACCCGGCCAGCGGCGCCCGCACGCGCATCACGGACATCGACGCGGCGACCGGCCTCCCCGTCGCGCAGTACGCCTACCCGCTGTCGAAGCTGTTCGAGGCCGGTCCTGCGGGATCGACCAACGGCGTGAGCGACATCGCCGCCCTCGGCGGCAGTCGCTTCCTCGTGATCGAGCGGGCGTTCACGACCCGGTCGAAGATCCGCATCTTCGAGGCGGACGCGGCGCGGGCGACCGACGTGCTCGGCCGCGACGCGCTCGGCAGCGCGCCGGTGACGTCGATGCGGAAGCGGCTCGTCGTCGATCTCGACGACGTCGAGGGGCTCCCGCGGATCGACAACGTCGAGGGGATCACGCTCGGCCCGCGCCTGCCGAACGGGAAGCGCCTGATCGTGCTGGTCTCGGACGACAACTTCAGCGCGACCCAGGTGACGCAGTTCATCGCGTTCGCCGCCTCCGGGCTCTGAGGAGGGGAATCGTCCTAGCCTGCTCGGATGAGCAAGGACGCCTCCCTCCGCGATGCGCTTCGGGTGCCGACAGGTCCGATCAGCACGGCCGGCTTCGACGCGGGAGGCAGGCCGCTCGCGCCGAGCGCGAAGAAGATGGCCCAGCACCTCGAGGAGATGGCGGACCTGCAGGAGCGCTTCTGGGCCGAGTCCACCGGCGGCGGCGGGCGCAGCGTGCTGCTGGTCCTGCAGGGCATGGACACGGCCGGCAAAGGCGGCGTGGTCACGCATGCGGTCGGCGTCTTCGGGCCGATCGGCATCGAGTACACGGCGTTCAAGAAGCCGACGAAGGAGGAGCTCGAGCACGACTTCCTCTGGCGCATCCGCAAACGCCTCCCGCGCCCGGGGATGATCGGCGTCTTCGACCGCAGCCACTACGAGGACGTGCTCGTGGTGCGGGTGCACGGCCTCGTCCCGCAGGCGGAGTGGGAGGCCCGGTACGACGCCATCAACGCGTTCGAGCAGGAGCTCACCGACGGCGGCACGACGGTGCTGAAGGTGTTCCTCAACGTCTCCTACGACACGCAGCGCGAACGGCTGCTGCGCCGGCTCGACGAGCCCGAGAAGCACTGGAAGTTCAACGAGGGCGACATCCTCGAGCGCGCCAGGTGGGACGACTACCAGGCCGCCTACGGCTCGGTGCTGGAGCGCTGCAGCACCGATGCCGCGCCCTGGTACGTCGTCCCCGCCGACCACAAGACGTACCGGAACTGGGCCGTCGCGGAGCTGCTGCGCGAGACGTTGACCGAGCTCGATCCGCACTACCCCCAGCCGGACCTGGATGTCGCATCCCTCCGCGAGCGCCTGGCGCCGCCGCATTGAGCACCCAGGAGGTGGAGGAGGGCGCCGCGTAGTTTGTGGGAGACGTCGACGAAGTCGGAAGGACGTGTGACATGGAGTACCGGTTCCTCGGGAACAGCGGATTCAAGATCTCGGAGCTCACCTACGGCAACTGGGTGACGGCAGCGAGCCAGGTCGAGAACGAGCGCGCGATCGCGAGCGTGCACGCCGCGCTCGACGCAGGCATCTCGACGTTCGACACCGCGGACGTGTACGCGAACACCGGCGCGGAGACCGTGCTCGGTGAGGCGCTGAAGGGCACCCGCCGCCAGTCGATCGAGATCTTCACGAAGGTCTTCGGCCCGACCGGTCCCAAGGGGCACAACGACCTCGGGCTGTCGCGCAAGCACATCCTCGAGTCGATCGACGGCTCCCTCCAACGGCTCGGCACCGACTACGTCGACCTCTACCAGGCGCACCGGTTCGACCACTTCACGCCGCTGGAGGAGACGTTCCAGGCGTTCGCCGACATCGTCCGGCAGGGCAAGGTCCTCTACATCGGCGTCTCGGAGTGGACCGCCGAGCAGCTCCGCGCCGGCGCCGCGCTCGCGAAGGACCTCGGCGTGCAGCTGATCTCGAACCAGCCCGAGTACTCGGCGCTCTGGCGCGTGATCGAGGGCGAGGTCGTGCCGACGTCGAAGGAGCTCGGCATCTCGCAGGTCGTCTGGTCGCCGATCGCGCAGGGCGTCCTCACCGGCAAGTACCTCCCCGGCGGGCAGCTGCCGGAGGGGAGCCGCGCGACCGACGAGAAGGGCGGCGCGGGCTTCATCAAGCGCTGGCTCCAGGACGACGTGCTCCAGCGCGTGCAGGACCTGAAGCCGATCGCCGCCGAGCTGGACCTCTCGCTCGCGCAGCTCGCCGTGGCCTGGGTGCTCCAGAACGAGAACGTCGCGACGGCCATCATCGGCGCCTCCCGCCCCGAGCAGGTCACCGAGAACGCGAAGGCCGCCGGCGTGACGATCCCGGCCGAGCTGCTGACCCGCATCGACGAGGTGCTGGGCGACGCGATCGAGCGCGACACCTCGATCACCGCGACCCGCTCCCCGGCGCAGCGCGAGGCCTGAGCCCACCCGATTCCGTTTTGAAGGAGTTCCTGCGCCCGAGGCGCGGAAACTCCTTCAAAACGGAATTCGTCGCGCCTCTACACTCGCGGCCGTGGCGAACATCTTCGACGTCGCGAAGGCGGCGGGGGTGTCCCATCAGACGGTCTCGCGGGTGCTGAACGGGGATCCGACCGTCCGGCCCGCCATGCGGGAGCGGATCGACGACGCCATCGCCCGCCTCGATTACCGGCCGAGCGCGGCCGCCCGCGCGCTCGCGCGCCGTCGGACGCGCACGATCGGGCTGGTCGTGGTCGGCATGCCGTACTACGGCCCCGCCAGCATCGCCAACGGCTTCAACGCGGCCGCGCGGGAGAGCGGCTGGGATGTCGCCATCGCCGCGACCGACGACGGCGCGGACGACGCCGACGTGCGGCAGGCGGGGGAGACCCTGCTCGCGCAGGATCCCCGCGCGGTCGTCGTCGTCGCACCCGGTCCGGCGGTCGGGGCGGCGCTCGCCGGACTCGCCGCCCGCGTGCCCGTCGTGACGACCGTCGACGTCGTGCCCGGCGCGGCCGGTGCGGTCACCGTCGACGACGAGCGGGGCGCCGCGCTCGCGGTCGAGCACCTCGCTGCCCTCGGCCATCGCGAGGTGCTGCACATCGCGGGCCCCGAGGAGTGGACGGAGGCGGACCAGCGCATCGAAGGATGGCGCGCTGCATCGCTCCGCCTCGGACTCGGGACGCCGGAGGTGCTGCGCGGCGACTGGAGCTCGGCCGCCGGCTATCGGATCGGGCGGGCGATCGCGCAGGATGCCGTACCGACCGCCGTGTTCTCCGCGAACGACCAGATGGCGCTCGGCCTGCTCGCCGCGTTCCGCGACACGGGCGTGCGAGTGCCGGCGGATGTGAGCGTCGTCGGCTTCGACGACGTCCCCGAAGCCGCGTTCTTCGCGCCACCGCTGACGACGCTGCGGCAGGACTTCGCGGCGCTCGGCCGCGGGTTGATGGCCCGCGTCGACGACCTGCTCGCCGGCCGCGCCCCGGCGGACGCCGCGCCGCAGCTCCCGCAGCTGATCGTCCGCGCCTCCACCGCCCCGCCGCGCTGAACCGTCGTCGCGCCACCCCGCCGGTCGGTCGAGGCTCGCTGCGCGGATCCTGGGGCTCCCGACGCGCGCATCTCGACCAGCGGGTCGACTCCAGATACTGTGAGCGCTCACTCTCGCGCGGCCGTGAACAGTGCCGCGCTCACGCATCGAGGAGGTTCCGTGGCGTTCGGCCCTGAGCTCGAGCAGGCGATCGCGCGCGTGCGGCAGGACGTCGCCGCGCTGCACGCCGAGCTCGCCCGCTCCGGCCTCGTCGTGTGGACCGGGGGCAACGTCTCCGGGCGCGTGCCGGGCGCCGACCTGTTCGTGATCAAGCCGTCCGGGGTCGGCTACGACGAGCTGACGCCCGAGAGCATGATCCTCTGCGACCTCGACGGGACCGTCGTCGGCGGCACGTCCGGCAGCGAGCGCAGCCCGTCGAGCGACACCGCGGCGCACGCCTACGTCTACCGCGAGCTTCCCGAGGTCGGCGGCGTCGTGCACACGCACTCGACGTACGCCGTCGCCTGGGCGGCACGCGGCGAGCAGATCCCCTGCGTGATCACGGCGATGGCCGACGAGTTCGGCGGCCCGATCCCGGTCGGCCCGTTCGCGGTCATCGGCGACGACTCCATCGGCCGTGCGATCGTCGAGACGCTGACCGGCCATCGCAGCCGCGCGGTGCTGATGCGCAACCACGGCCCCTTCACGATCGGCCGGGACGCCCGCGACGCGGTCAAGGCGGCCGTGATGCTCGAGGACGTCGCCCGCACCGTGCACATCTCCCGCCAGCTCGGCGACCCCGTCCCCATCCCGCAGGAGGCGATCGACCGCCTCTTCGACCGCTACCAGCACGTCTACGGGCAGTCCACGGACACCCGGTTCGAGAAGACCCCGGAGTAGAACCGCATGCCCACGCTCGACACCACCCTCGGCTCCTACCGGGTCCTCTTCCTCACCGGCAGCCAGCACCTCTACGGCCCCGAGACGCTCGCGCAGGTCGCGGACCAGTCGCGCGCCATCGCGGAGGAGCTCGCTGCAGGCGTGCCCGTGCGCGTCGAGTGGCAGCCGGTCCTGACCGACGCCGAGTCGATCCGGCGCGCGATGCTCGACACGAACAGCGATGACTCCGTCATCGGCGTCATCGCCTGGATGCACACGTTCAGCCCCGCCAAGATGTGGATCGGCGGCCTGACGGCGCTGCAGAAGCCGCTCCTGCACCTCCACACGCAGGCGAACGTCGCGCTGCCGTGGTCGGAGATCGACTTCGACTTCATGAACCTGAACCAGGCCGCGCACGGCGACCGCGAGTTCGGCTACATCGAGTCGCGGCTGGGCGTGCCGCGCACGACGGTCGTCGGGCACGTCTCCGACCCTGCGGTGCGCGCGAAGGTGGAGTCCTGGCAGCGCGCTGCCGCCGGTCGCGCCGCCGCCCGCACGCTGAAGCTCGCGCGCTTCGGCGACAACATGCGGTTCGTCGCCGTGACCGAGGGCGACAAGACCGAGGCGGAGATCCGCTTCGGCATCCAGGTCAACACGTGGGGCGTGAACGAGCTCGCGGAGCGGGTGGAGCAGGTCGCGGAGGCGGACGTCGACGCGCTCGTCGCCGAGTACGACCGGCTCTACGACGTCGTGCCCGAGCTGCAGTCGGACGGGGCGCGGCGGCAGTCCCTCCGCGACGGCGCCGCGATCGAGCTGGGGCTGCGCGCGTTCTTGGAGGAGGGCGGCTTCGGCGCCTTCACGACCAACTTCGAGGACCTCGGTACGCTGCAGCAGCTGCCGGGCCTCGCGGTGCAGCGGCTGATGGCCGAGGGCTACGGCTTCGGTGCGGAGGGCGACTGGAAGACGGCCGCGCTCGTGCGCATCGCGAACGTGATGGGCTCCGGCCTGCCGGGCGGCGCGAGTCTGATGGAGGACTACACCTACGACCTCACCCCGGGCGCCGAGGTCATCCTCGGCGC
>NZ_CAXTHO010000014.1:0-39131 GCF_964244015.1 uncultured Amnibacterium sp.
GCAGCCTCGCGACCGAGCCGGTCGTCACCGTCGAGTCGGCTGCCGCCCGCCACGGGGTGTCGAACGCGGCGGCGCACCGCGCGCTGGTCGAGCTCGCCGACGCTGGAGTGCTCGGCCGGAGCAAGGACGGTCGGGGGCGGCTCATCTGCTGGACGGCGGACCGCCACCTCGCACTCGTCACGCTCACCGAGCGCAGCAACCGGGTCGGAGCAGCAGACACCGAGCACCGTCGACCGCTGCAAGGGCCACCCCGCCCCGATCTCGACCCCTTCCTTCACGCTGCTCGACAGAGCGCGCCGCCACGCGGACACGGCGTCGCCGAGTGACCTCCAGCAGGGTCGTCAGCGGTCACATCGCCGCGAGCACCACGGCCGGCGGGCCAGAGGCTGTCGGACGGAAGGCCCGAAGGGCGGACGAGGCTTCACACCGACGAAGCGGTCGGTCGCGCACTCCCGACGACCGAGAACGCGTCGCCGAGATCATCAGTCGCCTGAGCGACGGGATCGATCAACTCCGCGTCCTTGCTCAGCAGCCGCCTCGCCGATGCCGTCCTCACCGATCGGCACGACCGGTCAGACGGTCACACCGTGACGGCGAGGTATTGCGTCTCGAGGAACTCGAGGATGCCCTCGGTGGAGCCCTCGCGCCCGAGCCCGGACTGTTTGGTGCCGCCGAAGGGCGCCGCTGGATCCGAGATGACCCCGCGATTGATCGCCACCATGCCGACGTCGAGGCGCTGCCCAACCTGGATCGCTTGCCGC
Organism: uncultured Amnibacterium sp.; assembly: GCF_964244015.1. Taxonomy (NCBI): domain Bacteria; kingdom Bacillati; phylum Actinomycetota; class Actinomycetes; order Micrococcales; family Microbacteriaceae; genus Amnibacterium; species uncultured Amnibacterium sp. The sequence goes on from NZ_CAXTHO010000014.1 coordinate 762, forward strand.
TCCTCGCCGAACACGTAGGCCACGAGGCCGAACTCGCTGTCGTTCGCCTTGGACACGGCTTCGTCGACTTCGGCGAACCGGACGACCGCAGTAACTGGGCCGAAGATCTCCGTGGCGTTGATCGTCGACCCGTGCGCGACATCGATCAGCAGGGTGGCTGCATAGAAGGCGCCACGTTCGCCTTTGGCGCCGCCGGTCACGATGCGTGCGCCTTCGGCGACCGCGGTGTCAACGAGGTCGGCGACCTTGTCGCGCTCTTTCACCGAGACGAGCGCGCCGAGCTGATTCCGCCGGTCCAGCCCGGGTCCGACGGACATGGCGGCGAGGCGCTCCGTCATCCGCTCAACAAACGCATCGTGCACCGACTCGTGCACGTAGAAGCGGTTCGCGGACGTGCATGCCGAGCCGCCGTTGCGCATCTTCGCCAGGAACGCGCCTTCGACGGCGATGTCGAGGTCGGCACCGGGCAGCACGATCAGCGGAGCGTTGCCGCCGAGCTCCATCGACGTATTGATCACCCGGTCGGCGCTGGACTTGAGGAGGTCGCGACCGACTTCGGTCGAGCCGGTGAAGGAGAGCTTGCGGACTGCTGGGTGGGCGAGCATCCGGCTGACGGCAGGCCCGACGGGCTTCGGAGTGATCAGGTTGACCACGCCCTTTGGCACCCCGGACCGTTCCAGGACGTCCACCACGTACGCGGCGGTCAGTGGGGTCTCGCTCGCGGGTTTGAGGATGGTGGTGCAGCCTGCGGCCAGGGCGGGGGCGAGCTTTCGGGTCGCCATGGCAGCCGGGAAGTTCCAGGGCGTGATCAGCAATGCGACGCCGATCGGGTGGTGGGTCACGATGATGTGTTTGTCACCGGCGGGGGAGAGGCGGTACTCGCCCGGGATGCGGACGGCCTCCTCGGCGAACCAGCGGAAGAACTCGGTCGCGTAACTGGCTTCTGCCTTCGCGTCGGGCCAGGACTTGCCGTTCTCGCGCACCATGATCTCGGTGAACACGTCCACCTCGTCGGTGAGGATCTCCCAGGCGCGGCGCAGGATCTCGCTGCGCACCCGTGGGGCGGTGGCTGACCAGGCCGGGAACGCGGCTGCTGCGGCCTCGACCGCTGCGTCGCAGTCCACTTCCGACGCGACGGCGAATTCCGCGATGGTTGACCCGTCGGAAGGATCAACGACGGGGAAGCGGTCCCCGGTGGAGCCCGGCCGCCACTCGCCGTCGATGTAGAGATTCGGGAACAGAACGACGTCGGTGACGTGGACGGTGTCGGTCATGGCTTCGCCTTCGTGTCGGTTCGTCGGTGGTCGGTCGGTCCGCCGTCGGGCGGTGACCAGCGCGCGGCGAACGCCTCGGAGCCGCGGGCGAGCAGGGTGACATCCGCGCCGACGAGGATGAAGTCGGCGCCGGCGTCGAGGTAGCGCTGGGCGACCTCCGGGTCGAACGCGTTCACGCCGACAGCGGTACCGGCGGACCGTACGGCGGCGACCGCGCGGACCGCCGCTGCCGTGACGTCGGGGTGGGTCTGCTGGCCGAGCAGGCCCATGGACGCCGCGAGGTCGCTCGGGCCGACGAAGACGCCGTCGACCCCGTCGACCGCTGCGATTGAACCGGCCGCATCGACGCCTTCGACCGTTTCGACCTGCAGATAGAGCGACACATGACGGTCTGCATCCTCGAGGTAACCGCCGACGCGGTTCCACCGAGCGGACCGGGACAGCGCCGACCCGACGCCGCGCCGCCCGGCAGGCGGGTAGCGGACCGCCTCGACCACCGCGCGAGCCTCGTCGGCAGAGCCGATCATCGGTACGAGGAGGTTCTGCGCGCCGAGGTCGAGGACCTGCTTGATCCGCACGGGGTCATCGCTCGCGACCCGAACGAGCGGGGTGATGGGGTAGGCGGCGACGGCCTGCAGCTGCGCCAGCACGCTCTCCAGACCGTTCGCCGAGTGCTCCATGTCGATCAGGAGCCAATCGAGACCGCTGCCGGCGCAGATCTCTGCGACCAGTGCTGATCCGGAGCAGACCCACATTCCGGCGAGCGGCCGGTTCGCGCCGGCCAGGCGGGCACGGAAGGTCGGCGTCAGAGGAAGCGGCATGTGATGGTCCCGAGTGGTCCATAGTCGGCCAGCACACTGTCGCCCCGGCTGATCCAGGTCGGCCGGGTGAAGGAGCCTGCGAGCACGATCTCGCCGGCCTCGAGGTGGTCACCATGCTGGTGCAGCTTGTTCGCGAGCCAGGCGACGCCGGTCGCGGGATGGTTCAGCACCCCGGCGGCCAACCCGGTCTCCTCGATCGACTCGTTCCGGTAGAGCAGCGCACCGATCCATCGGAGGTCGACCTCGTCCGGACGCCTCGGGGTGCCCCCGAGCACCATGCCGCCGTACGCGGCGTTGTCCGCGATCGTGTCGACGATCGTCCGGCCGTCGAGCTCGAAGTGCGAGTTCAGGATCTCGAGCGCGGGCGTCACGTACTCGGTGGCGCGGAGCACGTCGAACAGCGAGCAGTTCGGGCCATCCAGCCGCTCCTTCAGCACGAAGGCAAGCTCGACCTCGATCCGGACGTTGGAGAAGTCGTCGAACGGCACCGTCGAGCCGTTCTCCCACACCGTGTCGGCGAACATCACTCCGTAGTCCGGCTCAGTGATCCCGGTCGCAACCTGCATCGCCCTGGCGGTGAGACCGATCTTGTGACCGGCCAGGCGGCGACCGGCCTCCAGCCCGCGATCACGCCACAGCCGTTGGATCGCGTAGGAGTCCTCGACGACCGCTTCAGGGTGGCGGGCAGTGATCCGCGGGAGGACTGCGTGGGTGCGGTCCGCCTCCGCGAGCTCGTCGGCGATGGCAGCAATGACGTCGTTCGGCAGCATTCGGACTCCTAGAGCTGGTTCCCGAGCTTGTACTCGCCCTGTTTCCAGGCGGGCAGCTCGTCTTCGTCGGACTTGCGGGTGTAGGAGAACCCGTCGGCGCCGATCGTCACGGCCATCTCGGAGCTGTCCATGCGCGTGATGACCGCTTTCGGCTCGCCGTCGAGGTCGAGCACCAGCGAGGCGTCCGTGTACCAGCTCGGCACCACGGGGTTGCCCCACCAGTCACGCCGCTGGTTGTCGTGCACGTCCCACGTCACCACCGGGTTGTCCGGGTCGCCGGTGTAGTAGTCCTGTGTGTAGATCTCGATCCGATGCCCGTCGGGGTCGCGGAGGTAGAGGTAGAACGCGTTCGAAACGCCGTGCCGACCGGGGCCGCGCTCGATGTGGTCGGAGAGCCGGAGGGCGCCGAGCTTGTCGCAGATCGCGATGATGTTGTGCTTCTCGTGCGTTGCGAACGCCACGTGGTGCATTCGCGGGCCGTCCCCGCCGGTCATGGCAGTGTCGTGCACCGTCGGCTTCCGGCGCATCCACGCCGCGTAGACGGTGCCCTCTGCGTCCTGGATGTCCTCGGTCACGCGGAAGCCGAGGTCTTCCATGTACGCCACCGCGCGCGGCACGTCGGGCGTGACCTGGTTGAAGTGGTCGAGGCGGACCAGGGCCCCCGGGGTGTAGAGGTCGTAGCGCCAGGCGAGGCGCTCGACGTGCTGCACGTCGTGGAAGAACTCGATCGGAAAGCCGAGCGGGTCGTCCACGCGGACGGAGTCGCCGATGCCCTTGGTCCAGCCGTCCTTCCGACGCTCGACCCGGCAGCCGAGCTCCTCGTAGAAGGCGACTGCGAGGTCGAGGTCCTCGGGGGAGCGGACGCGGTACGAGAACGCGGCGACCGCGGCGACCGGTCCCTTCCGCAGGACCAGGTTGTGGTGGATGAACTCCTCGAAGCTGCGGAGGTAGACGGCCTCGTCGTCCTCCTCGGTCACGATCAGGTCGAGCACGTTCACGTAGAAGTCGCGGGACCGGGCGAGGTCGGTGACGGCGAGCTCCATGTACGCGCAGCGCAGCACGTCGGGAGCCGACGCCCTCGGCGTCGGGATGCGATTCGCGACCCGGGTCCGGAAGTCCGTCGTGACGACGGGCTCGGGCGCGCTGGGGGTGATGCTAGTCATGAGAGCCTCTCTGCTCCGAAGGTCCTGCTGGTCGGGGGCGGTTCAGCGCAGCTCGGGTTCGGCTTCCTCGTCGGCCGGTGGGGCGGCCTGGTTAGCGGCCTTGCTGGCCTTGCCGAACGTCGGGTTGTGCACCTCGCCGAGCGTGATGTGGACGGCTTGCTGGTCCGTGTAGAAGTCGATCGAGCGATAGCCGCCCTCGTGGCCGAGGCCGGAAGCCTTCACGCCGCCGAAGGGCGTGCGGAGGTCACGCACGTTGTTCGAGTTGAGCCACACCATGCCCGCCTCGACCGCCTGCGAGAAGTTGTGTGCGCGCTTCAGGTCGTTTGTCCAGATGTAGGCGGCCAGACCGTACTTGACCCCGTTCGCGAGGGCGAGTGCCTCCGGGTCGGTGTCGAACGGGGTGATGGCGACGACCGGGCCGAAGATCTCCTCCTGGAAGATGCGGGCGTCCGGAGCGACGTCGGCGAACACCGTCGGGGCGACGAAGTTGCCGGTCTCGAATCCGGCCGGGCGTCCACCTCCGGCGACGAGGCGTGCCTCGCTCTTTCCGATCTCGATGTACGACATGACCTTGTCGAAGTGCTCGGGGTGCACCAGCGCGCCGACCTCCGTCGTGGGATCGTGCGGCGGCCCGACCACGACGTGCTCGGCCTGCCGGGCGTACCGCTCGACGAACTCGTCGTACACGGGTCGTTCGACGAGGATCCGGGAGCCTGCAGTGCAGCGCTCGCCGTTCAGCGAGAAGACACCGAAGATCGTGGCGTCGATCGCGGCGTCGAGGTCCGCGTCGGCGAACACGACGGCGGGGCTCTTTCCACCGAGCTCCATCGACAGGCCTTTGAGGAACGGGGCCGCGTTGCCGAAGATCAGCTGGCCGGTGCTGCTCTCGCCGGTGAAGCTGATGAGCGGCACGTCCGGATGCTTCACGAGCGCGTCGCCGGCGTCCTCGCCGAGCCCGTTGACGAGGTTGAAGACTCCCTCCGGGACACCGGCCTCCTCGAAGATGCCGGCCCAGAGGGAGGCGGACAGCGGGGTGAACTCGGCCGGCTTCAGCACGACGGTGTTGCCCGTCGCCAGAGCCGGGCCGAGCTTCCAGGACTCGAGCATGAACGGTGTGTTCCAGGGCGTGATGAGCCCGGCGACGCCGATCGGCTTGCGGTTGACGTAGTTGATCTGCCGGCCGGGCACCTTGTAGGTGTCGTCGGCCTGGGCGACGATCAGGTCGGCGAAGAAGCGGAAGTTCTCTGCCGCCCGCCGCGCCTGGCCGAGCGCCTGGGTGATCGGGAGCCCGGAGTCGAACGACTCGAGTTCTGCGAGGCGCGCATCGCGGGATTCGACGATGTCGGCGACGCGGTGGAGCACGCGGGACCGCTCGCGGGGGAGCATCCGCGGCCACGGGCCCTCGGTGAAGGCCCGGCGGGCGGCCGCGACGGCTTTGTCGACGTCGGCCTTCTTGCCCGCAGCCGCTTGCAGGTAGGTCTCGTTCGAGACCGGGTCGAGCACGTCGAACGTCGCTCCGTCGATGGAGTCGACGAAGGCGCCATCGATGTAGTGCTGCACCCGGGTGGGCAGGTCGGCGGGCACGTGCCGCTCGCTCGTGGCGGCGCTGGTCATCGTCATCGTTCCTCCGAGAGGGAATGATCGGGGTGGCGGGATCGGAGGAACGCGTCCATCGTTCGCCACCGGTGGTTCCTGGCTGTGAGCTCGATCTCGAGCGGCTCCGCGCCCGCGGCGATGAGCTCGAGGATCTCGTCGTGCTCGGCGACTGAGTGGCTCGCGCGGCCTGGCACGAACGCGAACGTGGAGTCGCGGATGCCGGACAGTCGTCCCCAGCCGCGGTGGACGAGATCGATGAGGTGCGGGTTCGGGCACCGCTCGTAGAGCGTGGCGTGGAAGTCCTGGTTGAGCCGGGTGAACCGCGACGTGTCGAGGTCGGTGAGCAGCTCGCGCATCGTCTCGTTCACCGACCGGGCCCGGTCGAGGTCGGCGGGCTGGAGGAGGGGAGCCGCCAGCGCGGTCGCGAGGCCCTCGACGAGCCCGAGGGTCTGCATCGTGCTGGCGTACTCCTGCTCGTCGACCAGCGCGACCCGCGCTCCGACGTTGTGCTCGAAGGTGACGAGCCCCTCCGCCTCCAGGCGCCGGACGGCCTCCCGCACCGGGACGGCACTCATCTCGAGTGCGTCCGCGATCGGGGCGATCACCAGTCGGTAGCCGGGCGCGTACTCATGGGAGCGGATCCGGTCCTGGAGCCAGTCGTAGGCACGAGCGGACTTGCTGATGTCGACGGTGGGCGTCCCGCTCATCGCTCGCGCTCCTGCTCGAACCGCGCTCGCCACGCCGCGTTCATCGGGAAGAGCCCGTCGACGGGATGGCCTTCCGCGACGCGGTCGGCGATCCACGCGTCCTCTGCCTCCTGGGCGAGCGTGGCGTCGACGACCTCCTCGGCGACTTCGCGGGGGATCACGATGACGCCGTCCGCGTCGCCCACGATCACGTCGCCCGGCTGCACCGTCGCACCGCCGCAGGCGATCGTCCCGCCGGTCTCCCAGGGGACGTGCCGGCGGCCGAGCACCGCCGGATGCGCGCCGGCCGAGTAGACGGGAAGACCGACCGCGGCGACGGCGACGGAGTCGCGCACCCCGCCGTCGGTGACGACCCCGGCGGCCCCTCGAGCGTGGGCGCGGAGAGCGAGGACGTCGCCGACGGTGCCGGAGCCGGTCTCGCCACGGGCCTCGATCACGATGACCTCGCCCTCCTCGACGGTGTCGAAGGCCTGCTTCTGCGCGTTGAATCCGCCACCGAACCGGGTGAAGAGGTCCTCGCGGCTCGGCACGAATCGGAGCGTTCTCGCGGTGCCGACGAGCTTCACCTCGGGGTGCAGCGGCCGCACGCCGTCGATGCTCACCGTGTTCAGCCCCCGCTTCCGCAGCTGGGCCGAGAGACCTGCGACCGGTGCGTCCTCGAGTCGCCGGCGCAGGTCCGTGGACAGGCCCGCCCGGGGAACGTCCGGGAGGCCGGCGGCCTCCCGGGAGCCCCAGGCCTCCGCGCGCTGCGTGTCGTCGACAGCGGGCAGCGAGCCCAACGAGCGATCGAACGGCGTGGTGCCCTGGACCACCCGGGTGACCAGGCGCCCGGAGGTGGGGGCACCTGCCGCACTCGGCGCGTCGACCTCCACCTCGACGACGTCGTCCGGAATGACGACGGAGGAGCCGGCCGGCGTTCCGGTGAGGATGACGTCTCCCGGCTCCAGGGTCAGGTGCTGCGCGAGGTCGGCCACGATCTGCGTCAGCGGGAAGAGCAGGTCCGCGGTGGTGTCGTCCTGGGCGAGCTCGCCGTTGACCCAGGTGCGGACGCGGAGCGCGGTCGGCTCGACGGTGCGAGCATCGATCAGCTCAGGCCCAAGCGGTGTGAAGCCGTCTCCGCCCTTGGAGCGGAGGTTCGAGCCGCGGTCGTTCGCGCGCAGGTCGTAGAGCCCGAAGTCGTTGCCCGCGGTCACCCAGGCGACGTGGGCCCACGCCTGCTCGGTGGTGATGTGCCGGGCGACCCTGCCGATCACGAGGGCGACCTCCCCCTCGAATGCGAGCAGCTCGGTCCCGGCCGGCCGCTCGATCGTGCCGCCCGTGCCGGCCACCGAGCTCGACGGCTTCAGGAAGTAGGACGGCGCTGAAGGTCGTCGTCCCCGCTGGTCCGCGCGAGACGGGTAGCTGAGGTGGACGGCGATGATCTTGCCGGTCCGATCAGCGAAGCCCTGAGGTGACTTCCCCGGTCCAGCGTTCATCCCGTTTCAGCTCCCTCGCCGTTCGATGGCCGGAGATTATATATAATCTGGAGAATTCGCAACCCAGCGCGTCCGGCCTCAGTGGAGGAGCGTCGCGATGCGTGTCGCGGCGGCCTCCAACCGGTCCGCGACCTGCTCGAGGTCCACCTTCCGTGACGACGGGTAGAGCGCCGCGATCGATGAGGCGGGCCGGCCGGCGATCACGAGCGGCACGGCGATCGCCGTGACCCCGTCGACCACCTCGTCGTGGCTGACCTCGGAGCGGCGCGGCGGGAATCCTGCGGGGTCCAGCTGGGAGCGAATGGATCGACCGGGCGCCCCCCGGTCCACGGGGTGGCGGGTACCCGGGCGCTGACCGATGGTCGTGTTCGCGTGCGGCGGCTCGGCGCTCGCGAGCGTGACGGCTGCCTCACCGTCGTGGACGACGAGGAAGGTGGTCAGGTCGAGCTCGGCCGCGGCGGCCAGCAGCTCGGGAAAGGCCACGGCCTGCAGGTCGCGCGCGACGTTGCGCGCGATGCCGGCGAGTCGAGCGCCCACGGCGAGGGTGCCCGAATTCGAGCGCTCGACGAATCCCGCCTGCTCGAGCGTCTTGACCAGCCGATACGCCATCGAACGGTGGATGCCGAGTTCCACGGCCAGCTCGGGCACCGTGATCGGGGTGAGGGCCTCGCCGATGAGTGCCAGGGCGCGGAGTCCGCGCGCCAACGTCTGCGATCCGCCGTCGGCCTGCGCTGCCTCAGCCACGATCCCGCCCGTCCTTCTTGCCACGCACTGTGTCCGCGGCTACTTTCGTCGTGATAGTCACGTCAGTGTCGCATATAGCGAGACGAGCGTCGAGTCATTCGAAGAGGAGTGCTCCGTGCAGATACACGTCCGCGGCTACGAGTCCGGCGACCCCCGCATCAGACCGGCAGCCGGACACGGCGTGGACCGGTCCGAGGAGCTGCCGGACGAGATGGACGTTCTGATCGTGGGCACCGGACCCGCCGCCGTGGTCGTCCTCGCGCAGCTGTCCCGGTTCCCCTCCATCGCGGTCCGTGCGATAGAGCGACGGCCCGGGCGACTCGAGGTCGGCCAAGCCGACGGCATCCAGGCCCGCTCCGTCGAGACGTTCCAAGCCTTCGGATTCGCCAACGAACTGATCGACGAGGCGTACCGAAACGTGGAGATGTGCTTCTGGAAGCCGTCGCCCGACGACCCGTCGCGCATCGTGCGCGCCTCCCGCGCACCGGATGATGAGACCGGCATCAGCGAGTTCCCGCACATCTACGTCAACCAATCCCGCATTCTCGACTACTTCCTCCGCGACGCGGAGCGGGCGCCAGGGCGCGCGGTGCCGAACTACGGGATCGAGTTCGTCGGCTGCTCGATCGATCCTGACGCGGACTACGCAGTAACCGTGCGCGTGCGTCACACCGCCGGACCTCGGCAGGGCGAGGAGCAGGTCGTGCGCACGAAGTACCTGATCGGCGGTGACGGCGCACGCAGCGCCGTGCGCACCGCGCTCGGCCACCGGCTGCAGGGTCAGTCGGCGCTGCACGCATGGGGCGTCATGGACGTGATGGCGAACACCGACTTCCCCGACTTTCAGGTGAAGTGCTCGATCCAGTCCCACGACGCCGGGAACATCCTGCTGATCCCACGGGAGGGTGGCTACCTCTCCCGGCTCTACGTCGACCTCGGCGAGGTCGACGAGCTCGACGCGGCCTCGGTGCGCTCGACGTCGATCGACTCAATGATCGCCACGGCGAACCGGATCCTGTCGCCCTACGCGCTCGACGTCCGTGCGGTGACGTGGTGGTCGGTCTACGAGGTGGCGCACCGGATCACCGACGGGTTCGACGACGTGCCGCCCGAACTCGAGGGGCGGCGGACGCCGCACGCGTTCATCATGGGCGACGCCTGCCACACCCACTCCGCGAAGGCCGGCCAGGGGATGAACGTGTCGATCCAGGACGGCTTCAACCTGGCGTGGAAGCTCGCCGCCGTGCTCGAGCGGCGCGCGCCCGAGTCGCTCCTCTCGACCTACGCGGCCGAGCGGAAGGTCGTGGCTCAGGACCTGATCGACTTCGACCGGGAGTGGTCCTCGATGATGGCCCGCCCGGTCGACTCCTGGGAAGATCCGAACGAGCTCGAGCGGTGGTACCTCGCGACGATGGAATTCCCCGCGGGCTTCATGACCGAGTACGCCGCGTCGGCGATCACGCTCGGGACCGAGCACCAGGACCTCGCGACCGGCTTCCCGGTCGGGAAGCGGTTCAAGTCCGCGGAGGTCATCCGCCGTGCGGACAACCGCTGGCAGCAACTCGGCCACCTCCACGAGGCGGACGGCCGCTGGCGCGTCTACGTCTTCGCCGATGCCGCGGCGCCCGCCCGCACCGGCACCGCTGTCGCCGACTTCGCGTCCTGGTGGGCGACCGATCCGGCCTCGCCGCGCGTGCGGTACACGGCTGCCGACGGAGACGACGACGCCGTGTTCGACACCAAGGTGATCTACCGGCAGGAGTACACGGCGTTCGATCCCATCGACGTGCCGGCAGCGTTCAAGCCGGTGAAGGTCCCGTTCGGGCTCGAGGACCTCAACCAGGTCTTCGCCTCCGGACACGGCCGCGACATCCATCGCGACCGGGGGATCGGCCCGGACGGCGCGATCGTCGTCGTGCGGCCCGACATGTACGTCGCCGCGGTCCTGCCGATCACGGCTCGGCAGGACCTGGTCGACTACTTCGCCGCACACATGCTGGCGAGCGGGCAGCGGAGCCGGCCACCGTTCGTCCGCAGCGTCCACGAGCGCGTCCGGCTCTGAGGACCGCGGCGGGTCGGCCTGACCGTGACCGCGCCGACGACCGACGGGAACGGCGATGGTCTCGGAGACGGAGGGCAAGGCGGTCCTTCCTCGGCCGCACACGTTCAGCGGTCCGACTCGCGCAGTTCTACTTCGAACGACGGGCCCTCAGGTCTTTCTTTTTCGAGCGCATGCTCAATAAACTCGTCGCACTCGGACGAAGGGCTCCTCCATGTCGACAGAGGTCACCAGCGAGATCGCACCGGCACCGGCACCGGCACCGGCACCGGCACTGCAACGCCCGCACCCCCTGCGTATGCTGGCCGCGGACGAGATCCGTGCTGCTCGGAAGGTGCTTGCCGATGCGGGACTCGTGAGCGATTCGACTCGCTTCTCCTACTTCATGCTGCGGGAGCCGGACAAGAGCGAGGTGCTCGCGTGGGAGTCCGCCGATTCAGCGCCCCAGCCCGCTCGCGAGGTGACCGTGCTGCTCACCGACCTCGCGACGGGATCCGTCGTCGAGACCCACGTGGACCTCGATGCCCAGGTGATGACGTTGTGCAGGGCGGTCGACACCGCGTCGGAAGGATTCGGCCCGACGCTGGACGAGGACTTCGTCGTCGCCGACGACATCGTCAAGGCGCATCCCGCCTGGGTCGCCGCGATCGCCAAGCGCGGCGTCACGGACCTCGACACCGTCCGGACCGTGCCACTCTCGGCCGGTGTGTTCGGCTACGCCGACGAGGTCGGACGACGGGTGTTCCGGGTGCTCGCCTTCCAGCAGCGCTACCCGACGGACAGCGTGTGGGCCCATCCCATCGACGGCGTCGTTGCGCACGTCGACATCGATGCGCGCAAGGTCCTCCGCGTCGTCGAGACGGGCATCGAGCATGTGCCGGACGAGTCCGGTGACTACCTCGATCCAGCAGTCCGTGGACCGGAGCGCACCACCCTCAAGCCCATCGAGATCACCCAGCCGGAGGGCGTGAGCTTCAGCCTCGAGGACGGGATCCTCGAATGGCAGGGCTGGCGGGTCCGCGTCGGCTTCAACGGGCGCGAGGGACTGACCCTGCACCAGATCGGATTCTCCGACGCCGGTGTCGTCCGCCCCATCGTCTACCGCGCTTCGGTGTCCGAGATGGTCGTCAACTACGGAGACCCGACACCGACCCACGCCTGGCAGAACTACTTCGATGTCGGCGAGTACCAGTTCGGGCGTCTCGCGAACTCGCTCGAGCTCGGATGCGACTGCCTCGGGGAGATCCGTTACGTCGATGCCACCGTGGTGAGCGACCTCGGCGAACCGGTCGTGATCAAGAACGCGATCTGCATCCATGAGGAGGATGCCGGGATCCTCTGGAAGCACAACGACGGCTTCTCCGGCACCAAGGAGACCCGACGGCAGCGACGCCTCGTCGTGTCGTTCTTCGTGACTGTCGGAAACTACGACTACGGCTTCTACTGGCACCTGTACCTCGACGGCACGATGCAGCTCGAGTGCAAGGCCACCGGGATCGTCTTCACCTCGGGGCACGACGGCGCCACCGAGTACGCGACGAAGCTGGCCCCGGGGCTCGGCGCACCCGTGCACCAGCACATGTTCTGCGCTCGGCTGGACATGACGATCGACGGAGTGCGCAACCACGTCGACGAGCTCGACGTGCAGCGCGTGCCGACGAGCGAGACGAATGCCTGGGGCAATGCGCTCACCCGCACCCGTACCCGCCTCGCTCGCGAGAGCGAGGCGCAGCGCCTGGCCGTCCAAGATCTCGGCCGGGTGTGGTCGATCGAGTCCGACGAGCGGACCAACCGCGTCGGTGAGCCAACCGCGTTCGTGCTCTACCCCGAGGGTCGGCCGCCCCTGCTGGCTGCAGACGACGCGTCCGCGCGCCGGCGCGCGGGCTTCGCCAGTAAGCACCTCTGGGTCACCCGGTACGACCGGGACGAGCTCTGGGCCGCCGGGTACACCGTGAACCAGCACCCCGGGGGCGCCGGCCTCCCCGCATACGCGGCGGCCGACCGATCGATCGACGGCCAGGACATCGTGGTGTGGCACACCTTCGGCCTCACCCACTTCCCGCGCCTGGAGGACTGGCCGATCATGCCCGTCGACTACGCCGGCTTCACGCTCAAGCCCCACGGGTTCTTCGACCGCAACCCCACCCTCGACGTGCCGGCGACCATCGGTCCCGCCTGCCATGACCACGCGGACCACCATGGACACGGCCAGGCGCACGGCGGCCACGGCGGCGCTCACAGCACGCAGCACACCCACGGGGCATGATGGTTCGGCTGCCCGTCCGGAAGGGACACCCATGCCGAAGGTCGTCGACCGAGCCGCTCGCCGGGCGGAGGTCGTCGATGCGTTCCTCGAGGTCGCGCGCCGCGACGGGCTCGCTCAGGCCTCCAGTCGCGCGATCGCGACCGAGCTCGGCGTGGCGACCGGCGGCCTGTGGCACTACTTCGAGGACTATGACGCCGTCCTGCTCGCCGCGTTCGACCGGATCTACCACCGAACGAACGAGCGGATCGGTGACGCGACCTCGCTCCTGACGGGACTCGATGCGATCATCGCCATGATGCGCGAGGTGCTGCCCGTCAGCCCAGAGGCTCGGGAGGAAGCCGCGATCGTCGTCGGGTACTGGGGGCGAGTGGCGGCGATCCCCGCGCTCGGGAACCGTCAGGCCGCGATGGACGAGGCGTGGCGGGCGATGCTCCTCGAGTGGCTCGAGCAGGCGGTGCTCGACGGCACGCTGATTCCGGACGCACCCATCGCCGGCATCGCGGATCTGCTGCTCTCGCTCAGTTCGAGTCAGCAGATCCGGTACGTCACGCGGCCGCACCCACGGGCCTCGAACGCCCCGATGGTCCTCGTGACGCACTGCCTGGCGCCCTGGAAGTCCTGATCCGGCGTCGCCACCGGACCTGACGTTGAGCAGGCGCTCATAATTCGCTATCTTTGTTTGCCGGAGCGACACCGTCCAGACACGAGGCCCGCATTGACGCCGAGCACCGCAACCACTGCCGCACCCGCCAGGGCCGTGACCACCCGTGACCCCGCGGTGTTCGCGGACGTCGTGTCCAGCGCATTCGTCCCGCTCGCCGTCGAGCGGGACCGGCGGGCACCGTTCGCTGCACGCGTCCGCTCGGTCGTCAGCGCCTCGGTCGCCATCACCGACATCCAGGCGACCGCCCACCGGGTCGTCCGGGTGCCCCGATCGGACGACTCGTCCGACGCCGCCTACAAGCTGAGCCTCGTGACCGCGGGCAGGTCGATCGTCGCGCAGGACGGCCGCGAGGCCGTGCTCGGACCGGGCGACCTCGTGCTCTACGAGACGAGTCGGCCGTACGTGCTCGAGATGGACCGCGACTTCGATGTGGTCGTCGTCATGCTGCCGCACGGCGCCGTCTCGCTGCCTCCGAGCCGGGTGGACCAGCTCACCGCGGTTCGCATGCCGGGGGACGTCGGGGTCGGCCAGATCGTCGCGGCCTTCCTGACCTCGCTCGTGGCCCAGGACGACGCGCTGAACCGCGCATCCAGAGAGGGGCTGGGTCGCTGCGCCGCCGACCTGATCACCACCCTGCTCGGTCAGCATCTGGCGCCGTCCGAGCCGCAACCGCGCCAGCGCGCAATCATCGACGGCTGCAAGGCGTACATCGAGACGCAGCTCGGTTCGCCGGTGCTCGCGCCGGCTGACATCGCCGCGGCGCAGCACATCTCGCCGCGGTACCTGCACGCGCTCTTCCACGAGCAGGGCACCACGGTGAGCAACTGGATCCGCGCCCGACGCCTCGAGCGGTGTCATCACGACCTGATGGACCCGATGCTGGCCTCGCTGCCGGTCGCGGCGATCGCGGCCCGATGGGGGTTCCTCGACGCGGCGCACTTCAGCCGGGTCTTCCGATCGTCGTTCGGGTGCTCACCGAGCTCGCTCCGAAGCGCCGCCTCGTCCTGATCCAGGAGTACTGCGCTGCCGATCTAGCGCACTGCACTCCTGGACAAACCGGAGTCCGGTCCTCGCCGCAGGATGGGTCGAGAACGACTCGAGGAGGAGACGACGATGGCTGATACCACCCAGCTGCTCGACCGGATCACGGCGCCTGCCGGCGCCGGCCGGGAGATCCGCGACGCGGCGACAGGTGAGCCGATCGGCTCGACGCCGGAGCTGACGGTGGAGGACCTCGACGCCGCCATCGCCCGCGCACGAGCCGCGCAACCGGCATGGGCCGTCCTGGGCCATGAGCAGCGGAGCGCGCTGCTGAACGCGGCCGCCGATCGGATCGACGAGAAGGCGGAGTCGCTCGCGAACCTGCTCTCCCGCGAGCAGGGCAAGCCGCTGAACGGGCCGAACGCCCGCTTCGAGGTGGGGGCCTGCTCGGCCTGGCTGCGCGCCACCGCAGCGACGGTGCTGGAGCCCGAGCTCGTCGTCGACGACGGTCAGACCCGCGCAGAGCTGATCTACCGGCCCGTCGGGGTGGTGGGTGCCATCAGCCCATGGAACTGGCCGCTGATGATCTCGATCTGGCAGATCGCGCCGAGTCTGCGTATGGGCAACACCGTGGTGACCAAGCCGAGCGAGTTCACGCCGCTCAGCGTCCTCGCTCTCGTGTCGGTGCTGAACGAGGTGCTCCCCGCGGACGTCCTCATCCCGCTGCCCGGCGGTCGTGAGCTCGGCGCCGCGCTGTCGTCCCACGCCGGGATCGACAAGATCATGTTCACCGGCTCTACGGCGACCGGTCGGAAGATCATCGAGAGCTCTGCGCAGAACCTCGCGCGGCTCACGCTGGAGCTGGGCGGTAACGACGCGGGCATCGTGCTGCCGGATGTCGATCCGAAGGCGATCGCAGAGGACCTGTTCTGGGGCGCGTTCATCAACACCGGGCAGACCTGTGCCGCCTTGAAGCGCCTCTACGTCCACGACTCCGTCTACGACGAGGTCGTTGCAGCGCTTGCTGAGGTCTCGGCACGGATGCGGATGGGCAACGGGCTCGACGAGCGGAACGTGCTCGGCCCCCTGCAGAACCACCAGCAGTTCACGATCGTCTCCGACCTCGTCGAAGACGCCAAGCAGCACGGCGGCCGCGTGGTCACCGGTGGTGCACCCGCCAGCGAGCTCGGCGAGAACTTCTACCCCATCACGCTCGTCGCCGACGTCTCCGACGGCGTCCGCCTTGTCGATGAGGAGCAGTTCGGACCTGCTCTGCCCATCATCCGGTACTCGGACATCGACGACGCGGTCCGCCGCGCGAATGGGCTGGACCAAGGCCTCGGTGCATCCGTGTGGTCGTCCGACCGCGCTGCCGCTCGTGACATCGCGGCTCGCCTGCAGGCCGGCACGGTGTGGATCAACTCCCACGGCGGCGTCGATCCGCGCATCCCCTTCGGAGGTGTGAAGGGGTCCGGCTACGGCGTCGAGTTCGGTGTCGAGGGCCTCAAGTCCCTCGGGGTGCCGCAGATCATCAACGGCTGACGCGTCGAGTCGACGAGGGGCGGCAGCCCTGAGGCTGCCGCCCTCGTTCGACCGCGACCTGTGAGCTCATTCGCAGTCAGGGAAGGTCGAGCGCTGTCGTCGGCACGTCCACCACATGCGCGCCGCCATCGACGACGAGCACCGCACCGGTGATGTACGAGGCGTCATCGGAGGCGAGGAAACGGATGGTGCCCGCGATCTCCTCCGCCTCACCGACTCGGCCGAGCGGAACATTGGTGACGACGCACCCATATGCGGCCTCCCGATCCCCGATACCGGCGGCACGGGCGAAGTCGTCCATCTCGACGTCTGCCATCGGCGTGCGCACCCAGCCCGGGCAGATCGCGTTCACGCGGACGCCGAAGCGGCCATAGTCCCGAGCGAGCGATCTGGTGAGCCCGATGAGTGCGTGCTTGCCGATCGTGTAGCCCGCGACCGACGGTCCGGCGAACAGGCCGGCGAGCGACGACACGACCACCACCGATCCGCGGGATTCGATCAGCGCCGGAAGCGCGGCACGGGCGATCATGAAGGCCGTCGACACATTCGCCCGCAGATCCTGCGCCCAGTCCTCGTCGGTCATGTCACCGACCCGGCCGAGCGAGTGTCCACCGGCGTTCGCGACGAGCACGTCGAGTCGGCCGAACCGATCGAGGACTCGCTGAACGAGGTCGTTCGCCTGCACCGAATCAGCGACGTCGACAGCGACCGCCACGCCGCCGACGCGTGCGGCCACGACCTGCAACGGCTCGAGCCGCCGCCCGGTCACCACCACGTCGGCGCCCTCACGCGCGAACCGTTCCGCCGCCGCGGCGCCGATGCCGGTGCCGGCGCCGGTGATCAGTACGACGGGACGTCCCTCGGACCCGTGCCCGATCGCCGCGCTCATGCGGGGAAGGAGGAGCGCGCGAGGTAGCCGAAATCAGACACCAGTGTCGTGCCGTTGATCGGAAGGGACGCGGGGGAGCAGAGGTAGGCGACGTGACGTGCGACTTCGTCCGGGGACTGCACCGGGTACGTGACGGTGTCGAAGTCGACGACTCCGACGTCGGTATGGGACATCGGGGTGTTCACGACCGACGGGCAGACGCGGTTGACGCGGATGCGTTCCGGAGCGAGATCCGTCGACAGCGCACGGGTCAGCTGCACGACGGCCTCTTGTTGACCGCTAGGACCCGGTTCCAGTCCGCGATGTCGATGTCGTCGATGCCCACTCCGAAGGGGCCGAGCACACCCGCGCAGCCCATCACCAGGTCGAATGCCTCCCAGCGCCTCGGCGAGCGACTCGATCGCAGCGCGAACCGACGGCTCGTCCGCGACGTCGGCCTGAGCGACGACGTCGTTCAGGCGCGCCGCCACCGCCGCCCCGGCGACCGCATCCCGATCGATGACGCCGACCTGGACGCCTTCGGCAGCGAGCGCTGCGGCGCACGCGCCTCCGATCCCGGATGCGTCACCGGTGACGATCGCGCGTGCGGAGGCAAGAGCGAGATCCATCGCGGCCCTTCTCCATTGACCGATTTGTCGATCGGAGCCACCGTCACACGAGTGACGGGCAGGCGGCCTCTGCTCTGCGCTCCTGGGAAAGCGTTGTGCGCTGCGGGTCAACCGGGCGGCTCCTTACCTGCCGAGACTGGGGCGGCGCCGATGCCGCGGCGCCCATCCATCTACCGAAGGAGCCGTCGTGACCGACGACAGCGGAAGCATGCAGCTGAGGCGCAACGCGCTCGGCGTGCCGGGAATCGTGTTCCTCGTCCTCGCGGCGGTCGCACCGCTCACCGGGATCGTCGTCGTCGCCTCGCTGGCCATCGCGCTCGGCAACGGCGGCGGCACCCCGGTGGCGTTCTTCGGGGTCGCGATCGTCCTGCTGTTCTTCGCCATCGGCTACGCGCAGATGTCGAAGCAGCTCGTCAGCGCGGGCGGGTTCTACGCCTTCGTCGTCAAAGGTCTCGGACGCGCAGGCGGCCTCGTCGCCGGCCTCGTCGCCACGCTCGGCTACAACTTCTTCGTCGTCGGGACCATCGGCACGAGCGGGTTCTTCATGTCGACGATCATCGGCCAGCTCACCGGCTTCCAGCTGCACTGGTACATCTGGGGCTTCCTCTCCATCGCCGCCTGCTTCGTGATGGCGCGAGTCGGGGTGGACTTCAGCTCCAAGGTGCTGGGGGTCTCCCTCGTGCTCGAGACCACGATCCTCGTGGTCTTCGACATCGCGGTGCTCATCCGCACCGGGTTCAGCGCCCAGGTGTTCACGCCCGAAGCGATCTTCTCCGGGTCGTTCCCGATCGGTCTTCTCCTGGCCGCGACCGGTTTCCTCGGCTTCGAGGCGACCGCGCTGTTCAGCGAAGAAGCCAAACGGCCGCTCACCACGGTGCCACGGGCGACGTACACCGCGATCATCGCGATCGCGCTCATCCTCGGCGTGACCGCCTGGGCGATCGTGAGCGCCACGGGTGTCGATGCCGCGCAGGCGACCGCCGTCAAGCACCTCGAGACCGGGGACCTGGTGTTCTCGCTCGCCGGCACCTATCTCGGTCCGGTGCTGACGACGATCATGGAGATCCTGCTGCTCGTCAGCCTGTTCGCGGCGATGCTCGCGTTCCACAACTCCGCGACCCGCTACCTCTACTCGCTCGGCCGCACCCGCGTCCTGCCGCACGTGCTCTCCCGAACCCGCCGCAGCGGAGCGCCCCAGACCGCCGGACTGGTGCAGGCGATCTTCGCCGCAGTCATGGCCGGTATCTTCGCCATCGCCGGCGCCGACCCGATCGGCGTCCTCGTGCCGGCCATGCTCGGCTTCGGCACGCTCGCCGTACTCGTGCTGCAGGCACTCGCTGCGCTCTCGATCGTGGTGCACTTCCGACGCACGCACGACCCGCGGTGGTGGAGCACCACGATCGCGCCAGGGATCGGCTTCCTCGGGCTCGTGGTGATCGTCGTGCTGGCAGTGCTCAACTTCTCCGTCGTCGCTGGATCGAACGCGCTCGGCATCCAGCTGCTACCGCTGCTGCTGGTGCTCGCACTGATCGGCGGGCTCACCTACGCGGCGTACCTCCGAAGGAACAGGCCCGACGTGTACTCCGCGCTGTCCACGGACCTCGAGAAGTTCAACGTCCACAGCTCGGACACCGCGCCGCTGGCCGGCGCCACGTCCGCTCCGTCTCAGGACTAGTGCGAGCAGGTGGCAGCACCCGAGCCCAACCGGTTGCTGTCACCTCCGATCGGACGCTGGGTCGCCGCTGAATCACGGTCAATGCAGAATACGAATTGGAGCAGCACCATGACGGCTGCGCTTTCAGACACGAGCATGTGGCTGCCCCTGGAGGGGCTCGAGCCGGGCTTCGACGAGAACAAGCCCACCCCGAGCAGTGACCTGGACGGGCGCGGGCTAGCGGTCGTCTCGACGACCGGCAGCCGCGTCGAGGTCCACTTCGAGGAAGGGGCCGTCGGATGGCGGCGAACCCTCGGCGGTGATGACTCGGTCGAGACGTCCGGCCATGACGCGGTCGAGGTGTTCCGCATCGACGAGGACCTCTACCTGGCACAGCTCCATTTCGCGACCGCGCCTGACGAGGCGATGTCCTTGGTGCTCGACCTGCGGTCAGGGCAGGCGCTCATCGGTCTCAGCGTGCTCGGGGATGCAGCCTCGGGCCGTACAGCCGTCCAGCAACGATTCGAGCCCGCCGTGATCGAAGGGCTGCAGCCCCGCGGTGCCGCCCCCTCGCCGACCACGGCACTCATCGGCCGACGTGTCGAGTGGGTCTACAGCACCGAGCACGCCTACGAGCACGTCTACCTGTCCCCGCACTGGTACACCTGGCAGTGCCTGGCAGGCCCCGAGCGGGGACTCGCTGACACCGACGAGGTGTCCGTGTGGGAGCTGCGACCGGGCATCTACGTGTTCGCGTGGCGGGAGAAGGTCGTTCCGTGCGGCTCGGTCACCGTCGCCGACCACCGCAACCCGAATGCGATCACCTCGGTCGGTGTGCTCTTCGGGCGCAACTCTGATGGCGGTCACGGGCACTTCACGTTCGGGGCGAAGGGGCGGTTGATCTCGGTCTCGGCACACGGCCCCGGACTGGACCCCGCAGGGTTCTGAGGCGCGGTATGGCGAGCGATGCCATCGCTGTGAACAGCAAGAAGACGCGGTTGTTGCGGCGATCTCGAGCATCTCAGGGCAGTCGATCTCGGCTACTGAAACACCTCCGGGCTCTTCAGCGGGTTCCGGGTTCAAGTCCCGGGGGGGTGTACCAAACCACCTGATCAGGCGATTGGAGACTCCTTCGGCCCCTGATCCGCCTCGTGGTAGCACCCGTACCGGCACCCCGATATCGTCCGAGACCGCCGGCGCGGCTGCACGACCAGAGGTCGGGTACGCCAAAACGGCGACGCGTTCGGTCCCGCCGGTCGCGACCTCGACGGACGTCCCCTGGCATCGGAGCCGGGCTGCTCGTCGTCATCCGCGCATGGCAGGCCGCTTGTGCCGCCGCGGCCGGAGCGCAGCGGGAGCCCGCTCGCCGGGTACCCGATCCCGCGACACGTCGCCGTCGAAGGTCGACGATGCGGAGTTCGCTCAGTCGATGGTGAAGAGGTCGCCTGGGGTGGCGTGGAGTGCGTCGCAGATCGTGGTCATCGTGGTGAATCGGATGGCCCGGCCTCGGTTGTTCTTGAGCACCGACAGGTTGACGATGGTGATGCCTGTGCGGTTGGCGAGTTCGGTGAGGGTCATGCCACGGTCGGCGAGGAGGTCGTCGAGGCGACAGACGATCCGGTGCGGGACGTCGTCAGATGACACCGACGGTCTGCCGTTCGAGGTCTGCGCCGGACCGGAACGCGATTGCGAGGCTGCCCGCGACGACGCCGACCAGGATGAGTGGGACCGGCCAGTTCGGGAGCGCGAGCCCGATTCCGGAGTAGTCGCCACCGAGGAACGCGGCCTTCGCCTGGTCGCTGGCATCGCCGGTGACGTTGGCCCAGATGAAGCGCCCGACGACGGTGTCGGTGAGTCCCTGAAGCACGCCTCCACCCGTGAGGATGATCGCGAGGAGGCGCCACCGGCGAAGTACCGGCTGAGCGAACGCAGCCGCTATGGCAATCCGGCGGACGATCCCGAACAGGACGACGGCGGCGAGGACGATGACCACGATCTCGATGATCGTTGGAAGTGCCAAAGCGGTCCGCAGGCCGATGGACGCGTCGGCGAGGGTTCCGCGCGATCCCGAGCGCAGCTCCGCTTGGAGGAACTGCGGAGCGGTCGTGAGCGGAAGTCGCCCGTCTGCCCCGCTGAAGGTGAACAGCGTCCTCCCGCGGAGGACCGCGAGCAGCCGGACCACATCGTTGAGCACGGATACCGCAGCGACGATGACGACAGCGACCGGTGGTACGCGTACCGCGACCCCATCACCGACAGATCGAACCTTCACTGCGACCTCCCCTGGTTACCGATGCTCGATAATGTCGAAAATCGATAAACACAGCAAGTGTCTGTCGAGACGTGCACGCCGCGTGAACCTCCTGTTGACCCCCTTAAGCGGTTAAGCTAGCCTCGCGTCGCTGCGCACTCGCTGCGCAGCCACACCTGCATCACGAGACGAGGAAGTCACATGAGAAAGACGCGCCCGCTTCTTGCAGCGGCGATCGTGGGTGCTCTGGCACTCTCGACGGCCGCCTGCTCGAGCAACAGCGAAAGCACCGCGACCAAGGGGGTGACCTTGAACTACTGGGCCAGTAACCAGGGCGCCAGCTTGAGCGACGACAAGCGAATCCTGACCCCGGTACTGGCGGAGTTCACGAAGCAGACCGGCATCAAGGTCAACCTCGAGGTCGTCGGATGGAACGACCTGCTCAACCGGATCACGACCTCGGTCGCGAGCGGATCCGGGCCGGACGTGTCGAACATCGGCAACACGTGGGCGACGTCGCTGCAGGCGACCAAGGGGTTCGTGCCGTTCGACGCCGCGAACATGAAGGCGATCGGCGGCGCGAGCAAGTTCTCGCAGCCAGCACTGGCAACCGGCGGCGCGACGGGAGAGGACGTCACGTCGGTGCCGATCTACGGCCAGGCGTACGGGTTGTTCTACAACAAGAAGCTGTTCGCTGACGCACACCTCAGCCCGCCCACCACCTACGAGGAGTTCACGGCAGCCGCACGGACGCTCACGGATCCGAAGAAGGGCGTCTACGGGTTCGGCATCACGGGGGCCTCCGCCGGCGACAACGCACACCTCGCCTTCATCAACGCAGCGCAGAACGGGGCGCAGGTCTTCGCGTCAGACGGCAAGCCGACCTTCACCTCCCCAGGCGTCGTGGCAGGCGTGCAGCGCTACATCGACCTACTCCAGGACGGGCTGGTGAACCCGGCCGACGCGGAGTACGACAACACCTCGCAGCCGGCCACCGACTTCGCGAAAGGCAAGGTCGCGATGATCATGAGCCAGAACAGCGCGAGCGCGGTCATCGAAAGCTCCGGGATGGCCGACAGCGCCTACGGCGTGGTGCCGTACCCGGCTCCCTCCGGCGGCCAGGACGTCTCCAGCCATGTCGCCGGCATCAACATCTCGGTCTTCAAGTCCACGAAGCACGAGAAGGCTGCACTCGAGTTCGTCAAGTTCATGACCAGCAGCTACGCGCAAGGGGTCCTCGGCAAGGCGTACGGGAACCTGCCAGCGCTGAAGGACGGCGACCCGAACTTCCTGAAGGACCAGGAGATCGCGAGCACCTTCATCTCGGTGTACAACACGCGAGCGAAGCCGCTGCCCCTCGTGCCGACGGAGGACCAGTTCGAGACGACGGTCGGCAAGGCGATGTCCGACCTCTTCGCGAAGGTCGCCACCGGCAGCACGGTCAGTGAGGCAGATGTGCAGAGCGCGCTCAAGGCCGCGCAGGACCAGGTCGCGCAGTCAGCCGGCTGATCACCCAGGGAGGGGACACGCCGCGCGTGTCCCCTCCCTCATCTCCGACGAGGACTGGATCCAGCATGTCGACGCTCAGCGCTCCACCCGTTTCTGAATCGCCCACCGCTGTACACGCCGCGCCGCGACAGCAACGCAGACGTCGCCGGAGCGGCACGAAGCTGCCGTTCCTGCTCCTCCTTCCAGCAGTGGTGTTCGAATTGCTGGTCCACATCATTCCCATGCTGACCGGTGTATGGATCAGCTTTCTGAGGCTCACGAAGTTCTTCATCGCGAACTGGGGGGAGGCGCCGTTCGCAGGTCTGGCGAACTACCGATTGGCCCTGGACATCGACGGTCAGGTCGGACTGGAGCTGGCGAAGTCATTCGCTGTGACCTGCGCGTTCACTGTCCTGGTCGTCGGGATCTCGTGGACGCTCGGCATGAGCGCCGCGATCGCACTACAACGCCCATTCCGTGGCCAGAGCCTGTTCCGCACGCTGTTCCTCATTCCCTACGCGTTACCCGTGTATGCCGGGATAGTGGCGTGGAAGTTCATGTTCCAGAAGGACACCGGCGCGATCAATCAGATACTCAGCAGCACGGGACTGATCACGGACAAGCCGTTCTGGTTGATCGGCGACAATGCGTTCGCCGCCGTGGTCGTCGTCGCGATCTGGCGCCTGTGGCCGTTCGCGTTCCTGATGCTGATGGCCGGTCTGCAGAGCATCGCCGAGGATCTCTATGAAGCATCCGCTCTCGACGGGGCGCGACCGCTCCGGCAGTGGTCCTCGATCACGCTTCCTCTGCTCCGTCCCGTGAACGTGGTCGTGTTGCTCGTGATGTTCCTCTGGACATTCAACGACTTCAACACTCCGTTCGTGCTGTTCGGCTCTGCCCAACCCGACGGCGGCGACCTCGTGTCGTTCCACATCTACAACGCGTCGTTCGCGACCTTCAATTTCGGGTCGGGCGCAGCGATGTCCGTGCTGTTGCTGCTCTTCCTGCTCGTCGTGACGGGCGCGTACCTGCTCATCTCCAACAGGAGGTCCTCCCGTGCGTGACACCGCCTCGAGCAAGGTGTTTCGACTCGTCGTGATCGCGCTGCTCACCGCATTCACGGTCGTCCCCATCTACGTGATGATCGAGTCATCCCTCAAGCCGCTCGCGGACGTGCAGAGCACGTTCACATGGTGGCCTTCCCAGGTCACGACTCAGCCATTCATCGACATGTGGTCGACCGTGCCGCTGGCGAACTACTTCCTGAACAGCGTCATCATCTCGACGGCATCGACTGTTCTCAGTCTCGTCATCGCCATATTCGCGGCGTTCGCGGTCTCGCGATTCCGATTCACCGGCCGGTCAGTATTCACGACATCGATCCTGTCCACCCAGATGTTCCCCGGCATCCTGTTCCTCCTGCCCCTGTTTCTGATCTTCGTCAACATCAATCAGACACTCGGAATCCAACTCGTCGGCACCCGCCTCGGGTTGATAATCACCTACTTGACGTTCTCGCTCCCGTTCTCGATCTGGATGCTCTCCGGATACTTCGACGGCATACCGAAGGAACTCGACGAAGCTGCGCAGGTCGACGGGAACGGCCCGGTCGGCGCTTTGTTCAGAGTCATTCTTCCGGCGGCACGCCCCGGGGTGATCGCCGTCGCGATCTACAGCTTCATGACCGCATGGGGTGAGGTCCTGTTCGCGTCCGTCATGACCACCGACCAGAACAGAACCCTGGCCGTGGGATTGCAGCTGTATTCCACCCAGGTCAATGTCTATTGGAACCAGGTCATGGCAGCATCCCTCGTGGTCAGCATCCCCGTCGTGGTCGCGTTCCTCTTGCTGCAGCGCAACTTCGTCGCCGGACTGACAGCCGGAGCCGTGAAATGACCCGCAGGGCGGCGACCGCGAGGTAAGGAACCTCCACGATCCTCGCGGCCTCTTCGACCTGGCGCCGCGGCGGCGACCATGCGCGTGTGGCCGCCGCGGGGCGATGGGACCGCAGCGACAGGGGACGTCCCGGGCGTCAGCGCGGTTCCGCGGCACCGCACCCTCGAGCGATTCCGCAGCGCGGACACCCCGGACACCCCGGGCACCGACGGCCCCCGCGCGGTCCTGTCATGGCGCCACCGCAGATCGTGGAGCGACGAGCGTGGGCAGGCCCTCGATAGCACGCTCGATCCGCAACACCCGCGGGTCCGTCCCGGACCGGGCAGCGCCCGTCCGGGACCTGTTGCAGCACTCTCCAGGCGGGGACCATCTACCCCGAGCGACCCGCTTCCGCGCGTGTCGATGACTCACCCGCCGAGACTTGCGGTGGTCAACTAATCGTATAATATCAACAGAAGAGGCGCTGGTGCCCGACCCAAAGGAGTGTTCGATGACTGCGAGGAAGAAGTCCATCGCGACGGCGGCCGTGCTGGCTGCCGGTCTGCTCGCCATGACCGGCTGTTCCGGGAATACCGGCAGTGCGGAGCAGTCGGGTCCGGTCACGATCGAGTACCTGGGCTGGGTCGTCGGACTCAAGGACTCCGTCGCCATCTGGAACAAGGAGAACCCGAACATCCAGGTCAAGCTGACCACGACATCCGGGGCCGACACGGCGAACCCGAAGATCCGGGCCGGAGTGCAGGCCGGCAACGCTCCCTGCCTGACGCAGATGGCGTACTACTCGATCCCGAGCTTCGTCGCCGACGACCTGCTCGAGCCGGTCACGAAGGACGCCGCCGCCTACAAGGACGAGTACCTGCCGTGGACGTGGGCGTCGACATCGCCCGGCGGGCAGACCTACGGCATCCCGCAGGACACCGGCCCCATGGTCCTGTATTACAACCAGAAGGAATTCGACAAGTACGGCATCGACGTGCCGACCACCTGGGACGAGTACGCGGCGGCGGCCAAGAAGGTGCACGACGCCGACAAGTCCGTCTCGTTCGGCTTCTTCGGCACCGACGACGTCGGTAACTACGCGGGCCTCGTCTCGCAGGCCGGCGGCCGCTGGACGACCATCGACGGCGACCAGTGGAAGGTGGGCATCGACAGCCCGGCCGCGACCAAGGTCGCGAGCTACTGGCAGGACCTGATCGCCTCCGGAGGGGTCCGTGCCACGCCGCGCTTCGACGCCGGTATCTACCCGCTGTTCCAGCAGGGCAAGATCCTCACGATGATCGGGGCGTCCTGGAACTACTCCGCTCTGCCCGCCAACGTGCCGTCGCAGTCGGGCCAGTGGCGGATCGCACCGATGCCCAACTGGGGCCAGGAGGCGAGTGGCAACTCCGGTGGCTCGGCGTCCGTCGTGGTGAAGGGCTGCAAGTACCCGGCCCAGGCGGTGAAGTTCGCCAACTGGCTGAACAGCTCGGAAGCGAGCCTGAACTTCCTCTCGTCCCCGACCGTCGGCGGGCTCTACCCGGCTGCGAGCAAGGCGCTCAAGTACGACGTGGTGAACAGTGACGTCGACTACTACGGTGGCCAGAACGTCTACGAGGAGTTCGCCAAGTCCTCGGCCTTGGTCGACACGTCGTGGCAGTACGGACCGACGTACGAAGCGACGGACACCGAGTTCGCCGACGGCTTCGCCGCAGTCGCGAACGGCTCGAAGACCCTTCCGGCAGTCAACGCGGAGGTGCAGGCAGCAACCTTGAGCGACATGAAGAAGCGCGGGATCGCCGCCTCCGCAGAGTGACCTCCGCATAAACCGGCTCGACGCCAAAGAACAGGAGTCCACCGATGTCGTTGGCCGTCGAGAAACCCGCGGTGGCCGGAAGGGCGCTACGCCCGTCCGGCCGCCGCGGCGGTGTGAAGGGGTCCCACCGGCGCGCCGCCCTGTGGCTGATCGGACCGTTCATCGTGCTGTACCTGTTCGTGTACGCGGCACCGATCGGATATTCGATCGTGCAGAGCCTCTTCTCGCGTCGGAACGTCACGTCGCTCGGCTTCGGCGGCGTGCAGACCGTCTTCGTCGGGTTCGGGAACTACGCGGTGGTGCTCACCGATCCCGCGTTCTGGGCGTCGATGGGCCGGATCGCGCTGCTCGGCCTCGTCCAGGTCCCGGTCATGCTGGTCTTCGCCGTCGCGCTCGCGCTGCTGATCGACTCGAAGATCGGCCGCGGCTCGCGGATCTTCCGGCTGGCGTTCTTCGTGCCGTACGCGGTCCCCGGTGTCATCGCCGGAATCCTGTGGTCGTTCCTCTACGGCCCGACCCTGAGCCCGATCGTCAAGGGCTTCGCGGGACTCGGAATCACGGTCGACTTCCTCGGGCGCGACGCCGTGCTGTGGGCGATCGCGAACATCATCACGTGGACGTTCGCGGGCTACAACATGCTGATCGCGTTGTCGGCGCTGCAGGCGGTTCCCGCCGAACTGTACGAGGCGGCCCGCATCGACGGCGCGAACGAGTGGCAGATCGCGACGCAGATCAAGCTTCCGCACCTGCGGCCCGCGCTCGTGCTCTCGGGGACGCTCTCCATCATCGGCACGATCCAGATCTTCACCGAGCCGCAGACGCTCGCGGCCGTCTCGCCGTTCATCACCAGCAAGTACGTCCCGACCATGGCCGCGCTCAACGCCGCGTTCGGGGCAAACAACTTCGGTCTGGCTGCCGCGACCAGTGTCGTGATCGCGGTCATCGCCGGCATCCTGTCCGTCATCTACTACCGGATCACCTCGGTGAAGGCATGAGCACGGGCAGCGTCGTGAGGGACCAGATCACCTCGCCGGAGTCGGCGGGGCCGGCGATCAAGGAGCCGCGGGCCGCGGGCCGCAATCCGTTCGCCACGGTCGGCACCACCGCGATCCTGGCGATCGCGGGCGTCTACTTCCTCCTGCCGATCTGGTGGCTGTTCGTCTCGTCGACGAAGTCGGCGGGCGACCTGTTCGCCACGAACGGGTTCGGCTTCGCCGGATGGAACCTGTTCTCCAACATCGGCCACGTGCTGGCGAAGGACGACGGCGCCTTCCCCGGCTGGATGGCGAACTCCCTCATCTACTCCGGCGCCGGCGGCCTGGTGGCGACCCTGCTGGGCGCGGCCAGCGGGTACGCGATCGCGAAGTTCGACTTCCGCGGGAAGTCCCTGGTGTTCGCGTCGATCATCGCGGGGGTTCTGATCCCCGGCGCCCTGCTGACCATTCCGCTGTACCTGATGTTCTCCACCATCGGGCTGATCAACACCTACTGGGCCGTCCTGATCCCGTCGGTGGTCAGTCCGTTCGCGGTCTACCTGTCCCGCATCTACGCGGAGGCGTCCATCCCCGACGAGGTCATCGAAGCGGCCCGTGTCGACGGCGCCGGCGAGCTCAGGATCTTCTTCACCATCTCGCTGCGGATCATGAGTCCCGCGCTGGTGACGGTCTTCCTCTTCAGCTTCGTCGGCATCTGGAACAACTTCTTCCTGCCGCTGGTCATGCTGAAGGACTCCTCGCTCTTCCCCGTCACCGTCGGGCTCTTCAACTGGTTCAGCGGCGACAACGAGGTGCCCTACGAGGACGTCATCACCGGATCGTTCCTGTCGGTCCTGCCTCTGATCGTCGCCTTCGTATCCCTGCAGCGGTTCTGGCGTGCCGGACTCACGGCCGGAGCGGTCAAGGCCTGAGCACGTGGGGGCTGAGCAGGCAGGGGCCTGAGCGGCTCAGAGCCGAGGGTCACGGGTTGGTGGGCCCGCGGTCAGCCGCACCCACCAGGTCAGCGGACGTCCCGGTTCGATCGTCGCGACCCGCCCCGACCGCACGGCGGTCGCGAGGGAGTCGAAGTAGCCCGTGCTCGGTTCGATCGCGATCACCGGTTCCCGGCTGTAGGCGCCGTGGTCGAACCAGACGCCCAGGTACGAGCAGCGGACCGACCACTCCATCGTCAGGACCGGGCCGTCGCCGCGCACCAGCCGCGCGCCCTGCACGGTCTGCGCGGGATCGACGTACCACTTCCGCGTTCCACCGGGCCGCACCGAGTCGATGCCGTCGAGCGCCGACGACCACGGTCGGCTCGGCAGGTCGTCGTCCTGCACATCGACGACCGATCGCGCCTGCGGCGGCAGCTCCACCCGGGTGCCCGGCGGCGCCGCGAACTGCGGGTGGGCGGCCCAGAGGAACGGGATGGGTCCGCCGGTCGTCTCCGCCCGGTAGGAGAGCAGGAGCCCCTCGGCGGTCGGCGCGATGGTGCGGGCGAACCGGAATCCGAGGGAGGTGCCCGTCGCGCTGGTCGTATCGCCCTGCGTGTCGAACGGCACGTCCCACAGCTCGCCGTGGTCGGGGATGGGTACGCCGTCCACCGTGCACGCGACGATGCTGGGGGCGCACTCGTCCCAGCCGGCCATCTCCGCGGCCACGAACGCCGTCCCCGGCGCGGGGATCGAGGTCCGGTCGGCCTGCGCCAGCCACTCGACGCCAGCGGCGTCGACCAGCGAGACGATCTTCGCGCCGCGCCCGGGGTCGACCGTCGCGGTCAGGCCCTCGCCCCGGACGACGAGCGTCATGCCCGCGCGGCGGCGATCGTCTCGAGCAGCGCGTGTGCCGCGCCGGCGGGATCCGACGCCCGGGTGAGCGCGCCGCCGATGCCGACGGCCACGGCTCCCGCGCGGACCCACTCGGGCGCCGTGTCGATCGTCACCCCGCCGGTCGGCACCGTCTGCAGCGCGGGCAGCGCCGTGAGCACCTCCCTCAGGACGGTCGGCGACCAGAGCGACGCCGGGAACAGCTTCACGAAGGTGGAGCCCCACTCCAGCGCCTGCAGCGCTTCGGTCGGCGTCGCGACGCCGGGCAGCGCCTCCAGGCCGGCGTCGAGCGTCGCCTTCAGGACCCGCTCCCGCAGCACCGGAGAGACGACGAAGCGTGCTCCCGCCCGGGCGGCGCCCTGCACCTCCTCGGCCGTCACGGCGGTCCCGACGCCGATGAGCACGCCGTCGGGTGCGCTGGCGGCGGCGGACCGGATGACGTCGAGCGCGTTCGGGGTCACGAGCGAGACCTCGACCACCCGCAGGCCGGCGTCGATCAGCGTGGCGACATCCCGCGCGGCGGACTCCGCGTCCGCCGCTCGCACGATCGCGACGATGCCCTGCTCTCGGACTGCTGCCGACACGGCGCTCATCGCGCACCACCCATCTCGTCACGGAACGGAAGTCCTTCGATGTCACCGGCGGTGGCGACGACGCGCGCCGCGACCGCCGAACCGAGATCGAGCATCTCGGCGACGGTCGCGCCCTCGAGCAGGCCGGCGATCACCCCGCCGGCGAACGCATCGCCGGCGCCGACCGTGTCGACCACGCCGGTCGCCTGGGATGGCGCCGAGTACGTTCCCGCGGCATCCACGGCATGGGCGCCGCCGGCGCCGAACTTGGTGATCACGAGCCGGCAGCCCTGCTCGAGCAGGGCTGCGGGCGCATCGGCCGGCGAGGTGCCGCTGAGCAGGGCGAGCTCCGCCGGGTCGCCGACGGCGACATCGACGAGGCCGCGGATAGTGGACAGCGCGCGAGCGAAGGCGTCGGGACCCGCGATCCGCGGTCGCAGATTGGGGTCGCAGACCACGACCGCGCCCGCGGCTCTCGCCAGCTCCACCGTGTGCCGGACCGCCGCCGATGCGCTCGGCGAGCGGACCGCGGTGATCCCGGTCACGAACACCGCGGCGACGTCCGGCGACCAGGCCGCGTCCACCTGATCCGGCCCGAGCTCCGTCGCCGCGCTGGCGGCGCGCAGATGCACCGCGGCGGTGGGACCGCCGGTCGCCAGCTCCCTGACGAGCGTGCCCGTCGGCCGGTCGCTGCGGCCCACGCGCGCGTCGATGCCCCAGCCGGTGAGCGCCTGGTCGACGGCGTCGCCGAGACCGTCGCGACCCACGACGGTGACGAACCGGGCCGGATGGCCGAGCCGCAGCACGGCCGCCGCGACGTTGAGCTCGGAGCCGGCGACCGTGCGCCGGTACGCCGTCGCGGTCGCCAGCGACGCCCCGTCCCTCGGGATGAAGACCGCGAGCGCCTCACCGAGTGTGAAGAACCGTCCGGAGCCGGTCACGCCGTCCTCCTTGGGCGGTCGACGCCGCGGCCGCCGATCCGAGGCCGTGCAGGGGAGGCGAGGCCGGGCGCAGCCACCGAGTCGGCCGTCATGTCGCTCCCGCTCCTCCCGTCGACCACCGCGTCCGGGCCGACCGTTCGCCGACCTGATAGCCGCACGCGATAAATAGTATTATCCGCCGGTAGGAACAGCTCACCACCGACCGGGAGATGACCGTGACGACGATCGATGCGGACCGCTGGCTCGAGATCGACCTCTACTGGTTCGACAACGCCGACCTCGCCGGGTCGGCCACGACGTTCTGGGAGCGGTTCGCCCCGCTGATGCACGGCGTGGACGGCTGGCGGGGCGTCATCGTCAACTCGGGGTGGCTGGCGGATCAGGTGCTCGACTGGCGCGGCGACCTCGACGAGGCCATCCCCTTCCCTTCGGGGCTCGGCAAGGACAAGTTCTTCCCGGACAACTCGCCGCTGCTCGGGACGGAGGAGCAGCGGCGGGCGGGCTGGCACGCGCGGTTCGACGAGCGCGGCGAGCGCAACACCGACGGCTACCAGCGGTGGACCTACCGCCAGCTCGGTGAGCTCGCCGAGCTGCTGCGGCGGGTGGCCGCCGACGCCTTCGGGATCGAGGGGGTCCGGATCGGCACCTTCGTCATCGGCTGGGACAGCATCTACGCCTGCGAGCCGTCCGCATGGTCGAAGCGGCATCCGGAGGCGTTCTTCAAGGGGCCGTGGGTGGACCGGCTGTTCAACGTCGTCGCCCGGCTCGACGCCGACCCGATCGCCACCGCGGCCTTCCCCGACGGGATCGAGCAGGGGCTGCCGATCTCGCGCTTCTTCGGCCAGCAGTGGGGCCACCTCTCGAAGGCGGTCGGCCTCGACGCGATCGTGCTCCGCGATTCGATGATCGGGCAGGGCATCTACGAGCGCCTCGGGCCCTGGGGCGCCACGGCGCCGGCCGATCCGGCCCTGGTGGCCGAGTGGGGCGACGCGACCGCGGCGCTCGTGCGCGAGACCAAGCAGGCGGCCCCGGAGGCGCTGGTCATCGGCTACTCGAACGCCGCGAGCGCGGTGGCGGACTGGCGGGTCAATTGCGTGGACCTCGAGTCGATCGCGCACGAGGGGTATCTCGACGCGTGGATCGACCAGACCTGGGCCGGCGCCTGGAACGAGGTCGGGCAGCGCGAGGATCTGTTCTGGAACCTGCCGCTGCAGGGCTGGACGAACCAGCTCGGCTTCGTGCTGCTGCGTGCGGCCGCGCTGGCCGGATCGCCGGTCCGGCACTACGTGCTCACCGAGACCTTCGACGCGTGGGAGTCGTGGGACATCATCCACACGGCGCCCGAGCGGCTGCGGTGGGGGATCTGGGCCTACCTGCATGCCTTCCTCAAGACCCCGGACGGCCTCACGGCCCCCCGCGGGACGTACATCTCCTGGCTCAATCAGGGGAACCGGCTGCTGACCGAGGACGACGTCGCATTCCTCGCGGGGAATATCAACGAGGCCACGGCCGACGCTCGCGACACGACCGAGGTGTTCGGGCCGACCGCGGTCTACTCGCGCGCGGCGATGGAGTGGCAGACCGCGAACGCTCCGGAGGCCGACATCAAGGAGTGGATCGACGAGCAGATCGGGTTCCTCGCCAAGTTCGGCGTGCCCGTCTCCTCCGTCACCCGCGCCGAGTACCTGGGATCGGTCGACAGCGACTACTTCATCGTCCAGACCCCCAACCATCTGCCGGAGGCGCAGACCGCGCGGATCCTGGAGCGGATCGACGCCGGTCTGCCGACGATGGTGACCGGCAACCCCGGCGGCGGGTTCGATCCGCGGATCGCCGAGGCCGTCGGGCTCTCCGGGGAGGGCGACCGGGCCGGCGAGCGGACGACGACCGCGACCCGCGGCGCGATCGGGGGCAACGACATCCCGGCGGAGTTCGCGACCGTCCACCCGTCCTCGACCAACCACGCCGCCGATCACGTCGACGTGCTCTACTCGGTCGACGGATCGCCTGCGCTCGTGCGGAGCGGGTCGGTGGCCGCCTGGGATCCGGCGGACGTGCAGCACCGCGTGATCATCTACTCGGGCCAGTGGGACTTCGGCCGCCACAACCTCGACCAGTCCGTGCGCGACCTGATGGGGTCGGCATACCCCTTCCTGATCCCGGCCCGCGAGATCAACCGTGTGCTCGCGGAGCACGCCGCGGTGTCGGTCGCGGACGTCGCGGCCGACTCGCCGGTGGCGGTGGCCGCCTGGCGCACCTCTGCGGGGGTCCGCGTGCTCGTCGGCGAGGTGGAGGAGGGCTTCCGCCCCACCACGGACGGCACCTGGCCGGTCACGGTGCGCGTGCCGCACCTCTCGGCCACGGTGCAGACGGACCTCACGTACGGGCAGTCGCGGCTCTTCACCGTCACGGCCGAGGGCGTCGCGGCGAGCTGGGACTGACCCGCCCGGTCCGTTCGAGAATGACGCGGACGGTCCGACGGGTCAGGCCCGCGCGCCGGCGGCGCCGAGGGGGGCGGCGCTGGTGGCGGACAGCGAGCGACCGGTCGTCTCCGGTGCCATGCGCTGGCAGACGAGCGCGCCGACCACGCACACGGCGGCGGCGACCAGCATGCAGGGGCCGATGCCGACGCTCGCGATCCCGATCGGCAGGAGGAACGTGCCGGCGGCCGCGCCGACCCGGCTGCACGCCGCGCCGAAGCCGACACCCGTCGAGCGGACCTCGGTCGGCAGGATCTCGATCGGGTAGACGGCCGTCAGGTTGCCCTGCAGCGCGTTGAGGAAGGAGAACACCGCGAAGCAGGCGACGATCACGGCACCGGGGGCGCCCGCCCAGAACCCGACGATCGCGAGCGCCGCGGCCATCGCCCAGAACGGCGGGATCAGCTGCCGTCGCCGCCCGACCCGCTCGATCGTCAGCATCCCGACGACCGCGCCGATGGCCGCCATCGCGTTCACGGTGATCGTGCCGACCGTCTCGTTGCCCAGGTCGAGCGACTTCAGCACCGTCGGCGCGAACGTGAAGATCGCGAAGTAGGGAGCGACGTTGCAGGCCCAGAACACGCCGATGAAGAGCGCCCTCCTGCGGTTCTCCGGCGCGAACAGCGCCCGGTATCCGCCGTCGCGCTGCTGCTCGTCGCCCAACTCCTCCTGCTCGAAGTAGGCGCGACCCCCGAGGCGGTCGTCGACGACCGCGCGGGCCTCCTGCTCCCGCCCCCGGCTCAGCAGCCAGCGGGGCGATTCGGGCAGCCCGATGCGCAGCAGCGCGGTCACCACCGCGGGAAGGACCCCGGTCGCCAGCACCCAGCGCCACGAGAGGCCCAGCAGGTCGACCATCGCGTAGGAGACGACGACGGAGACGAGGTAGCCGCCGTACCAGCACACGAGCAGGGCGGAGAGGCGCCGGCCGCGGCCCTTCGCGGGCGTGAACTCGGCGAGCATCGCCGCCCCGACGGTGTACTCGGCGCCGATCGCGACGCCCAGGAGCACGCGGACGAGGAGCAGCTGCCACCACTCGGGGACCACCGCCTGCAGGATCCCGAGCACGACGAGGGCGCCGATGTCGACGGTGAAGAGGGTGCGGCGCCCGAACCGGTCGGTCAGCAGCCCGGCGAGCGGCGCCCCGACGAAGATGCCGATCAGGGACGACGCGCCGATCAGCCCCGCCTCCAGGGGCGAGAGGCCGAGGGCGGTCGTGATGAGCGGCAGGGTGACGCTGATCGCGCCGAGGTCGTAGCCGTCGAGGCCCTCACCCCACGCGCACGCCAGCGTCAACCGCCGGATGAACCCGCGGACCTGCCGGCCCGTTCCGCTCGGCGACACGACCTCCGACACCGTTCCTCCTCGATGCGAGCGGTTCGGCCCACCCGGCCGGAGAACTGTAGACGACGCCCACCCGCTCCCCGAGGGATGCGGCGCAGATAGGGGAGGGGGTGGACGGATCGTCCGCGAGACGCTAGCGCGCTCGGTGCAGCGCTGCGTCGAGCGCCTAGTCGAGGTCGGCGATGATGTCCTCCACGTCCTCGATGTCGACGCTGATGCGCACGAGGCCCGCCTGCACACCCGGGTCGACCAGCTGCTGCTCCGTGAGCTGCGCGTGCGTGGTCGGCAGGTAGCGCTTCGCCCGCTCGAAGTGGTGGTGGCTCGGCAGCCCCGCCCAGTTGACGTACTCGACGCGGTCGTCCGCCTCCAGCCACTCGGCGACGGCGCGCGCGGTGTCGCCGTGCGCCTGCATCCGGAACTTGCCGTGCCACTGCAGGCCGCCAAAGCGCTCCACGGCCTCGGGGTTCGAGTGGAACGGGTAGCTGGCCTCGAATTCTGTACATGCAGTGCCAGCAAGTCTGTACATGACGGGTACGCACGCGCTGGAGCGGGGCCCAGTGCGCAGATCGAGTCTCCCGCCCGCCTGCGGGCAGGGTGGAGCGGGCACGAGCGACTGCCTCCGGGGAAGTCGTCGAGGATGACCACTGCTGCCAGGGCACCGAAGGTGGTCCCCGCGTCACCGTCGACCGGAGGACTCGAGCCGAGTTCCGCGTCTCCCGAACCGGAGGCGCTGATCAGCGGGGTTCGAGGGTGTGCTCGAAGTCGGTGAGGCGTTCCAGGCCGTGGTCGGTGACCTCGAACATCCACTCCAGCCGGACTCCGCCGACACCGGGCTCGTAGACGCCCGGTTCGAGCAGGATGACCATCCCGGTCTCCAGGGGCGTGTCCTCGCCCGGGATGATCCGGGGGAACTCGTGGACCGAGGTGCCGATCCCGTGCCCGGTGTGGTGGCCGTACTCGAAACCCTCGGCCGCGATGGTGGAGCGCACCACGCGGTCGATCTCGTTCACCGGCACGCCGGGCTTCGCGGCGTCGATGCCGGCGTGCAGCGCCGTGGAGGCGAGTGCGTGCAGGCGTGCGAACCGGTCCGTGGCGCGCCCGACGACGAAGGTGGCGCAGGAGTCCGACCAGTACCCCGCCACGCGTGGCGCGAGGTCGGCCACGATCATGTCGTCCGCCTCGATCCGCCGACCGGTCGCCCAGCCGCCGACCTTGCTCGTGCGCTCGATGCCCGAGAGCAGGTCGCCGGCGAAGGCGACCCGCTCGCCCGCGGCGGACTCGACCGCGCCGCGGATGGTGCTGAACAGCTCCAGCTCCGACATCCCGGGCTCGGCGGCGGCGACCGCGGTGTGCTGGGCGAGCGCCGCCAGCGCTGCGCTCCTCCGGAGCGCAGCGAGTTGCGCCGGAGCCTTGATCATCCGTGCCCGGGCGAACTCCGCGGTGCCGTCGACCGCGGCGATCCCGCGGGTGCGCAGCAGCTCGCCCACGGACCACGGCAGCGAGTCGGCCTCGACGGCGACCCGGTCGCGCATCCCCGTCGCCTCGATGACGGAGGACACGGCGGCTGCGTAGTGCTCGAGGTACGGCTCCGGCCTGTCGGCGGAGAACCCGATGTACTCGGTGACCCGGTCGGCGTCGGTCGCCGCGGCCGCCGCGGACTCCAGGTTCGACACCACGAGGTGGAGGGCCCCGTCGGGTCCGACGATCGCGAGGGACGGCCCTCCGGCGAACGGGGAGGCCCCGGTCTCGATCGGCACGATGTGGCCCGAGGCGGCGCAGACGCTGTCCGCGCCGCTCACGATGGACCAGCCGGCGTCGAGTCGCGCGGCGGCCGCGGCGATGCGGTGCGAGGTCAGTGACGACACGGTGACTTCCTCCTCGTCGAACGGATGCAGCGGCCGGGTGCCGATCCGGAGTCCGGCACGTCCAGCCTGCCCCTCCGGCCAGGTGTGCACGGCGCCGGCTCGCTTCGAGTAGGCCGGGTCCGGAGGAGCCGGGACAACATTAGTATGATAATTGGAGACGGACGAAGGAGAACCGCTGTGGCTGGACACACTGACGGCGAGGTGCGCCTCGAGCGCATCGGACGCGTCGCCCACCTGATCATCGATCGGCCCGCGAAGCTCAACGCGATGACCGTGGCGATGGACCACCAGATGAACGACCTGGTGTTCGAGATCAACAACGACAAGGCGATCCGCTCGGTGCTGCTCTCCGGCGCCGGAGACCGCGCGTTCTGCGCCGGCAGCGACATCACCGATCTCGACGAGTACGGGGACAACTGGAGCTACCGCAACCGCTTCGACGCCCGCGGCGACTACGCCCGCGCCGTCTGGCTGCTGCGGAAGCCGGTCGTGGCCGCGGTGCACGGGTACTGCATCGGAGGCGGATTGGAGATGGCCGCGGCGTCCGACATCCGGGTCGGCACGCCCGACGCCGCGTTCGGCGCCGGCGAGATCAACTGGGGCTGGCACGGCGGCTCGGGCCAGACCCAGTTGCTGACGCACCTGCTGGGGCCCGGGTGGGCCTCCCGTCTGCTCCTGACCGGTGAGCGCATCGACGGCACCGAGGCGTACCGGATCGGCTTGCTGCAGCACCTGGTGCCGCGCGACGAGCTGATCGAGCACGCCCTCGCGCTGGCGACCACCATCTCGGAACGCGCGCCGATCGCGGCGGAGCGCGTCAAGCACATGGTCCGGGTCGCCCAGAACGTGCC
Organism: uncultured Amnibacterium sp.; assembly: GCF_964244015.1. Classification (NCBI taxonomy): domain Bacteria; kingdom Bacillati; phylum Actinomycetota; class Actinomycetes; order Micrococcales; family Microbacteriaceae; genus Amnibacterium; species uncultured Amnibacterium sp. The sequence goes on from NZ_CAXTHO010000014.1 coordinate 38,252, forward strand.
GCTGGAGACCGGCCTGCTGGTCGAGAACGACTCGTTCTCCTACCTGATGATGACGGAGGACGCCGCCGAGGGGCGGGCCGCGTTCGCCGAGCGCCGCGCGCCCAAGTTCGAGGGCCGATGAGCGCCGCGTCCGCCCCTGCGCGCACCGAAGCCGTCGCCTGGGGGGTCGAGCAGTACATCGCGGCGGACGAGGCGACGAACGCCCTCGCGCGGACGCGCCGCGCCGGTCCGGCGACGCCGCACGACGACACCCCCCAGCTCGCGGCATCGGTCGCGGACGCGCTGATCGACCTCGGCTTCAAGACCTGGGACTTCGGCGACTCGGTCGCGTTCGAGGCGCTCATCGCCGCGTCGGACGCCCTCGGCGACGAGCGATGGGTGCGCTTCGCGCACGGCTACGGACGCGCCTGGAGCACCCGCTCCAAGCCGTTCGCGCGACTCGACTGCACCGTTCCCGGCCGGGCGCTGGTCGGCATCGCGACCCGGTTCGGCGACCGGCAGCTGCTGTCGACGTTGCAGGAGCTCGCCGACTACCTGATGTCCCGGCCCATCCTGCACGGGGTCTACGAGACGTGGGAGCGGTCACCGCTGCTCGCGCCCTACACCGGGGCGCCGCTCGACCCGCACGCGCAGGCGTTGCTGGACGATCCGCCGGCCGGCGTCTTCGTCGACTGCCTGCACTTCGACCCTCCGTTCCTCACGGCGCTCGGCGTCGCGCTCGGGGAGGAGCGATACGTGGATGCCGGCATCGGTCAGGCGCTCGGCTACATCCGGCACCTGCAGCAGCCCGACGGCCTGTTCGACCACTTCGTCCTCCGGGGCGAACCCGGCAGCTTCGGGCCCGGATGGGGACGCGGCCAGGGCTGGGCGATCCTCGGGC
>NZ_CAXTHO010000015.1:0-38943 GCF_964244015.1 uncultured Amnibacterium sp.
CAGCAACCGCGGCGGGCTACTCCGCGATGATGCGGCGGGCGCCCGCCGCGAAGGGGTCGAGGTCGCCCGTTTCGCCAGCGCGGACCGCTCGGCCTCCGATGACGACCATGTAGAAGAGGAACGCCGCCAGAGCGAGCGCGCCGATGCCGATCTTGACCGGCCACGGCAGGTAGGACGGAGTGACGAATCCCTCGATGATCCCGGAGACGAACAGCGAGATCGTCAGGCCGACGGCGATGATGAACATGGCCCGACCGTCCTCGGCGAGCGCCTCGCCTCGTGTCCTCGCGCCCGGTGCGATCCACGCCCAGAACACGCGCATCCCGGCGGCTCCCGCGACGAACACGCTCGTCAGCTCGAGCATCCCGTGCGGAGAGATGTAGAGGAAGAACGTGTCGGCATGCCCGTAGCCGATCAGGATGCCGCCCGTCAGCCCGACGTTCATGGCGTTCTGCAGCAGGACGTAGGGCACGTAGAAGCCGAGGATCCCGAAGGCGATGCATTGCGCGGCGATGAACGCGTTGTTCGTCCACACCTGGCTCGTGAACGAAGCGGCCGGGTTCTCGCTGTAGTACGCGGTGAAGTCGCTGTTGACCAGCTTCTTCAGGTCGGCGTCACTTCCGAGGGCCGCCTGCACCTGCGGGTCGTTCGCCGACCAGGTGCCGTAGGCGGTCGCGACCACGATGCTGGCCACCGCGATCCAGAACGTCCACCACCGCACTCGATACAACGCGGCCGGCAGTTGCAGCAGGAAGAAGCCGGGCAGCTGGCTGACGATGTTTCGCCCCGTGCCGGTGAAGCGCATCCGCGCGCGGGACAGCGAGATCGAGAGTCGGTCGCCGAGCGGCACCGAACCGGCGGTGGTCGTGATCGCGGAGAGGTCCGCAGCGCCGTCCTGGTACCGGAGGATCAGCTCGTCGCTCCCTCGGCCGTCGAGCCTGCGGGTGGCGGCAAGGGCGTCCAGCCGCTGCCACTCCCCCTCGCGGGCGGCACGCAACGCGTCGAGATCCACACGGCGAGCGTACATGCCGCCTCCGGCATGAACGGGAGTGGACGCGCGGCAGCCGGCCTCCACGATCCGCGCCGGTAGGTTCGATGCGTGGTGGACGCAGGACCGGACGACCTCGGCATCGTCACGGGCGAGGCCGTCGCACTCGAGGTGCGCTCGACCAGCTGGCCGCTGCGAGCGCTCGGCGCCCTGATCGACTTCCTCTGCGAACTCGGGCTCTTCCTCGCGCTGATGTTCGGCGTGCTGGCCGCGTTCCCCACTGACTCATCACTGTCCCGGGCGCTGCTGATCGTCGACCTGGTGCTGTCCTTCGTGCTCGCGCCGACGATCCTCGAGACCGCGACGCGAGGGAGATCGGTCGGCAGATTCGCGATCGGCGCGCGGATCGTGCGTGACGACGGCGGCGGCATCGCGATGCGGCACGCGTTCATCCGCGCGCTGAGCGGCATCGTCGAGATCGTGTTCACGCTCGGTGGCGTCGCCGCCGTGATCGGGCTGCTGAACCGCCGATCGAAGCGGGTCGGCGACCTGATCGCCGGCACGGTCAGCCAGCACGAGCGCGTACCGCGCCCGCCGTCGAACGCGGTCGGCGTGCCGGAGTCGCTCACCGAATGGGCCTCGATCGCCGACGTCGCGAGGCTCCCCGACCCGCTCGCCCGCCGGATCGCCGCATTCCTCGCGCAGGCGCCGAAGATGGCGCCGGCGAGCCGTCAGCGTCTCGCCCTCTTGCTCTCCGCCGAGGCCGCGCCGTACATCGCGCCGGTCGTCGACACCTCACCGGAGCTCATGCTCGCCGCGGTGGCCGCCATCCGCCGCGAGCGGGAGTACACCGCGCTGATGCTCGAGCGAGACCGCTTCGAGGCCCTCGCCGCCACGCTCTCCGCGACGCCGCACGGGTTCCCCGACCGCTGATCGGGCTCAGGGCAGGGGCAGCTCCGCCTGCTCCTCGCTCCCGGCCGACAGCCAGGTGAGGTGCACGGAGACCTTCCGGCCCTCCACCCGCAGCACCGAGAACGCCAGCGATGCACCCGGCTGCACCGGAACCGCGCGGGCCTCGACGGGTCGGACCAGGTGACGGTCGTCGCCGGCGCCCTCGACTGCGGCCTGCTCGGCGGTGACGCTGCCGATGTTGACCGCCTCGTACTTCTGGCGTCCGACCGCGCGGATCTCGAATCGCGCGGGGCCGGTCGGCTGCCCTTTCGCCTTGTCCGGCGCCGTGTAGGTGCCGCGCGAGCGCGGCGGCAGCGGGATCGCCCCGGTCCGCAGCGCCTCCGCCCAGTCGAGCGGATAGGCGCCCGCTCCGCCGGCCGTGATCTGCCCGGTCGCCGAGCGGACAGTCGGGTCGGGTCCGGGCTCGATCTCGGGCTCCGGCTGCGGCTGCGGCATGGGTTCGGGCTCGGAGGCCGGCTCCGGTTGCCGCTCCGGCTCGGGTTGGAGGGTCGGCTCGGGTTCGAGGGTTGGGGCCAGCTCCGGCGCGGATACGACCGGCACGGGATCCGTGATGGAGGAAGGTGTCGTCGGCCCGGTCGTCGCGGCGACGGGCGTGTTCCCGGTCACCGGCGCATTCGGTGGAACCTCGATGTCGTCGGTGAGGGGACGAACGCTCGGCGCAGGAGGCGGCGCATACGGCGAGGCGGATCCCGATCCTGCCGGGGTGCTCGGAACCGGTGATCGACCCGCATTGCCTGATCCGGGAACACCGTCGCTCGGCGGCGCGACCCGGGACGGGAGGATCAGCGGCCCGGTCGGCTGGTCGGCGACATCACCGAGCGAGCGGACCTGCAGCGCGTTGAGCCGGTCGAGCACGTTCTGGACCGTGCGGGCGGACTGCTCGGCCTGCGCCTTCGCCTGCAGCGCCGCCTCCTCCGCCGCGGACGCCCGCTGCCGGATGAGGGTCGCACGCCGAAGCGCGGCCGATCCCTGCACATAGCCGACGAGGCCGCCGACGAGGCCCAACGCACCGAGCACGACGGCGATGACCGCCGCGATCAGCGCCCCCGTCGCGGTGGAGTCCACGCAGCAACGCTACCGACCCCTCCGAACGACCGCAGTCCCCCGAGGTCGAGCACGACGGCAGGATTCAGCACCGACAGCAGGACTCAGAAGGCGTTCCTGTCCTGCTGAAGCTCCTCGAACCTGCTGACGCGCTCCTCAGCGGTGCAACAGGGGTCAGAGGGACTGGCGGTCGCGCTCAGCCGGCTCGGTCGCGGGTGACGTCGGCGCGGTCGGCGGCTGGCGGCGCGGGAGCAGCGCACGCCGGAACTTGGGGCACACCTCGGGTCCGCACGTGGCGCAGTCCGTCCCGCGCCGGTAGTGCTCGTGGGCATCGTGCTGATGTCCGCAGACGCACAGGGTGATCGGCACCCGTGGATGTAACCACACGGCGTACGCAGCAGGGTGTCGCCGTGCTACGTATGTGCCGAGCACTCCCCGAACCGGGGGCGGCGGGTCAGTCCGCGGTGACACCGGTCGAGCGGAGCGCCACCGCGACCGCGTCCGCTACACCGGTCGTCGTCGCCGGATCGGTCGGATCGATATAGCGCGCACCGGCGATCTTGGCTGCGGCCCGCAGATCGACACCGAGGCGCTCGACCTCGGCGTACGACGCGGTGCCGTCCGATACCGGCCCGACGACGATCAGCTGCGCCTTCGGCGCCCGGGTGGCTGCGGCCGACAGCGCGCCGGTCGCGCCGCGCAGCATCGCGAGGCTGGAGGCTCCCGCTTCCGCGGTGCCGCTGACGAACACGACCGCCGAGCTGTCAGAGGGGACGCCGGCGGCGATGGTCGCGAACGACGACGCGCTCGACGGGTCGAGGTAGCCGGTGCCGGTCAGCCGGTCGATGCGTGCGGTCGTCCGCTGCGCGATCCGCCACGGCCAGCGCTCCGTCGTGGTCGTCGCACCGAGCAGGGTCCGAGGTGCGATCACCGCGACCGTCGGCGCCGCGGCCTTCGGGGTCGCACTGCCGGCGAGCGTCGCCACGGCCGTCGCGATGCCGCACGCCTCGGACCCGCTCGCGCCGGACCGCCGCGCGGTGACCGAGCTCGCGACCCCGTCGGAGGCGGGGAACCAGACGGTGCAGTCCTCCTTCGTCGTCGACGTGAACGCGTCGAACGTGATCGCCCGGGCGTCCGCGGTCGACGCGCCGCGGCCGATCGCGGCGTACCGCAAGGCGGACAGCGTCTCGCCGGAGGCGCCGGCCGGGTGCCGCAGGGTGACGGTCGCGACCGTGCTCGCATCGGCGGCGGTCGTGTAGGTGCAGGACTTCTTGCTCGGGAGGGCATCGTTGAACGGGATCGCGGTGAGCCCCGCGACCTCCGCCCGCGTCGGGCAGCCGAATCCCTGCACGGATGCGGGCGCGGCGGTCGTGCCCGAGGCGGGCGCGGTCCCCGGCTGGGCGGTGCAGCCGGCCAGGACGGTGATTGCAGCGGCAGTCAGCACGGCGGCAACGGAACGGAAGGGGAACGGGCGGGTCATCGGATCTCCTCGGCGACCGCGCGCAGCTGCGTGATCAGCGGATCGTTCGTGGTGGTGAGCACGTCGTAGCCGTCCGTCTCACCGGTGGTGACGCTCCAGATCACGTAGCCGGACGCTCCGGCGCTGAACGCGGCGCTCATCTTCGCCCGCAGCTGGTGAGCCCGGGTCGTGCGCTCCACGGCCGTGACGCCCCGGATCCCGGCCTCGCCGACGATCAGCGGTTTATCGAGCTTCGCGGCCAGCGCGAAGGAGCAGCCGATCGGAGCGCTCGGGACCATGCACGCCGGCGACGTCCCGCTGGGCGGGGTGCTGCCCGTGCCGCCCGGCATCGGTTCGGCGTCGGAGCCCCAGTAGCCCCAGTCGTGCACCTCCGCGAAGTCGACGCCCTGCACGCCGTAGACGGCGCTGAAGTCCGCGCCGCTCGCACCGGGCGCCCCGTTGCCCTGTGTGCCGACCGTGATCAGGTGGTTCGGGTCCGCGGCGCGGATCACGCGGACCATGTCGCTCGCGAAGTCGACGAGCACTGAGCGGGTCAAGGTGTCCCGCCTGCTCGTGTCGGCCTCGTTCATCATCATCCAGCCGAGGATCGTGGGGTTGTCGGCGTAGTGGGCGGTGATGCGGGCGACGTACTCGCGGTAGGAGAGCGTCGCGTTGCCGTAGGGCTTCTTGTAGCCGGCCGAGTACCAGGTGTCGCCCTCGTAAGCCGACTTCGGCGTCGTCCCGGTCGAGGTCGTGCAGTTCCCAGGACCGTCCTCCAGCACCGGGATCGCGCGGATCCCGGTCGCCCTCGCCGCGGCGAGCACGCGGTCGACGCCACCCCAGTACGTCGCGCCCTGCGTGTAGGTCTGGTACGCCCAGAACCGGATCGCCGTCACACCGGCCTCGTCGTGCAGGTACCGGAGGGTGTCGGTCAGCTGCGCGTCCGACATCCGGTTACCGCTGCGGCAGCTGTACCGGTCGGAGGCCGCGGCGTCGTAGATGTTCGCGCCGACGAAGCGGAAGGGCGTCCCGTCGACCTCGAACGAGCGCCCGTTCGTGGTGACGAAGCCGGCGGCAGCGGCGGTCGCGACCGGTGCGACCGGCAGGGAGGCGGAGGCCACGCCGGAGGAGGACGTCGCCGTGGGCGTCGACGCCGTGCAGGCGTTCGTGACGGCCATGGTCGACAGGGCGACGGCGGCGGCGAGCGCGGTACGCATGAGCAGCCTCACCGGATCCCACCCGGCGACAGTGCCTCGAGCACCGGCGCCATCCGGTCGACGACCGCGTCCCAGGTGAAGCGGCGCTCCACGTCGCGGCGGGCGGCCGAGGCGCGCGCCTCCGCGGCGGCCGGGTGCTGCAGCGAGTCGAGCAGCGCGTCGGCGAGCGCAGCCGCGTCCCCCGTGCCGACCAGCACGCCCGTCTCGTCGGTGACCATCTCCGGCGTCCCGGTCTGCCGCGTGGTGACGACCGGCACGCCGAACGCCATCGCCTCCAGCAGCACCAGCGGGAACGGGTCGAAGAAGGAGGGGACGGCGAAGACGGCGGCATCGTGGTAGAGATCGGCGATGCGGGCGCGGGCGTGCACCCGGCCGAGGACCTCGACGCCGGGCTGCGGCGTGATCGACGGGCGGGTGCCCACCAGCACGAGCCGCGCGTCGGGGATGGTGCTGCGGACGCGGGCGAACGCCTCCAGCAGCACCTCGCCCCCCTTGCGGATGAAGTCGTTGCCGATGAAGAGGACGGTCGGCGGGCCGCTCGGGCGTGGCCGGACGGGCGGCAGCGCCCGGAGGTTCGCGCCGCCGCCGACGACGGTGACCTTCTGCGGCGCGACGCCGTAGTCGTCGATCAGGCTGCGGCGGGTCGGCTCCGAGAACGCGAACAGGTGGCGGGCGGCGTCGTAGGACTGCTGCTCGCGGCGGTACCAGTCGTCCAGCGCCCGACCGCGGAGCGGGTTCCACGCGGGCCACAGATCGGCCGACTGGCGGTGCGTGCAGTCGAGGTAGAGCGCGGAGGGGGCCAGCGCCTGGTCGAAGAGCGCGTGCACCTGCAGGACGACGTCGGGCCGCTCGTCGAGTGCGCGCAGCTGCCGGACGGCGCGCGCCGATCGGAGGCGCGTCGCGATGCCGCTCTTGTAGAACCGCTCCGCCCAGGCGCTGCGGCTCGGCCGCATCGTCATCGCGGCGACGGTGTAGCGCTGGAGGGACGTGAGCTCGGCCTCGATCCGGCCGACGACATCGAACCGGCGCTCCAGCGCGGCGAAGAGATACGGCGTGAGGGCGTCGCCGCGGGATGCGAGCGCGAGCCGCGTGGTGGTGTGCGTCTGCCGCCCGGAGCGCGTGACGAGGGCGTCGCTCATGCGGCGGTCCCCCGGCGCGGCCCCTCGTCGACCAGGCGGTCGAGCCGGGCGGTCGTGCGGGCGATGTCGTAGGCGTCCAGCACCGCGGGCGGCACGGGGAGGCGCCGGCCGGCGGCGGCGATCAGGGCCCGGTCGATCGCGGCGACGATCGCTGCCCCCTCCACCCGGTCGTCGGTCGTGCCGATCGGGAAGGCCGCAGGCACGGGCTCGGCCAGCGCGTCGAGCGCAGGGCACTCGGCGTGCACGACGGGCAGACCGGCGCCGATGCCCTCGATCGCAGCCATGCCGAAGGTCTCGTCGCGTGACGGGCTGACGAGCACGTCGAAGGCGGACAGCAGCGCGGGCACATCGGCGCGCGGGCCGGTCAGGTGCACGAGGTCGGCGACGCCCAGCGCCTCCGCCTGCTCGGTGAGCGACGCGCGCAGCGGCCCGTCGCCGACGATGACGAGCTCGCGGCGGCCGCGCTCCAGGGTCGGCCCGACGGCGGCGAGCAGCTGCCGGAACCGCTTGACGGGCTCGAGGCGCCCGACCGCGCCGACGACCTCGGTGGCGGAGTCGATGCCGAGCTCCGACCGCACCAAGTCGCGGGCCGTGGAGGAGGACGCGAGCCGCGCGAAGTCGATGCCGTTGTCGATCACGGTGATGCCGTCGGCGCGCACGCCCCAGCGCTCCAGCCGGTCTGCGGTCGCAGCCGACACCGCGATCGTGCGCGACGAGAGCCGGTTCAGCGCGAGGTAGAGGCGGCGCAGCGGCTCGGTCAGCGACCGGTTCTCGATGGAGTGCTCCATCAGCGAGTGCTCGGTCGACAGCACGAGCGGCACTCGCGCGAGCCGGGCGGCGGGCAGCCCCCACAGCTGCCCGCTCAGCAGGTGGACCTGCACGGCGTCGGGCTGCAGCGCGCGGAGGCGGCGGACCAGCACGGGCAGGGCGAGCAGGCGCCGCGGTCCGGCCAGGTCGAGCACCTCGACGGAGTGTCCCGCCGCCGTCAGCGAGTCGGCGACCGTGCCGCCGCCGTAGAGCGCGATGACGTGCTGGCGGTGCCGGCTGTGGTCGACGATCGACTCGACCTGGCGCTCGGCGCCGCCCGTGGTCAGAGTCGTGATGATCTGCACGACCCGTCGCCGGGTCGTCTGCTGCTCGCCGAGCTCATGCTCGTCGAGCACGGCGCGGTAGATGTCGGCGATGGCGTCCGCCGCGCCCTCCCAGGTCGGCAGCTCGATCTCGGGCGCCCGATGGGGGCTGCCGTCGCTCGCCCGCAGCTGCTTCAGCAGCGCTTCGGCGACCTGGGCGTCGTCCGCGTCGAGCGGGACGCCGGTGACGAGACCGTCCTCGACGAGGTCGCCGATGCCGGCGACGTCGCAGCCGACGACGGGTAGCCCGAGCGCGACCGCCTCCATCACCGCGACGGGGTGCGCCTCGTAGCTGGACAGCGCGGCCATGACGGCGGAGCGCGACAGGATCGCGGCCATCTCGGACCGCTCGGCGGGCAGGAGGTGCCGGAAGGTGACCGCGTCGGCGACGCCCTTCGCCTCCGCCAGCTTCCGCAGCTCGGCTTCATACGGTCCGCTGCCGAGCACGGTCAGCGTGGCTTCGGGCAGCTGCGCGCGGATCAGCGGCAGCGCGGCGATCACGCGGTGGTGGCCCTTGTACTGCTCGAGCCGCCCGCTGGTCACGATGCTGCCGCGCACGGGCGCCGCGCCGGTCGGGACCGGCGGCAGGGCGCCGCCGTTCTGGACGACTTCGAACCGCTCGGCCGGTAGACCGGTGACCTCGACGAACTTGGTCCGCTCGAAGCGGCTGACGGCGATCAGCTTCGCGGCGCGCGCCAGCAGCGGGCGGTTGATCCGGTTCTGCACCCGGGTGATCGGCGCGTGGCGATCGGAGGAGTGGCCGCCGCTGTGGAAGGTGAGCACATAGGGGATGCGCGCGCTCCTGGCGGCGAGCATCGCGAGCGTCGGCACGGTCGTCTGGCTGCCCTGCACGTGCACGAGGTCCCAGCCACCGCGGCGGATCACCCGGACGATGCCGGGGGCGAAGTACTCCTCGCCGTCACGACGGTACGAGCGGCGCCGGATGACGCGGACGCCGCCCACGATGTCCTCGCGCGGCAGATCACCGGTGCGGTCGGTGGTCAGGACCGTCACCTCGATGTCGCGGGTGCCGGCGAGGCGTTTCGTCACCTCGGCGACATGGGTCTCGAGGCCGCCGAGCTCGGGCGCGAACCGCTGCACGACCTGGAGCACGCGGTAGGGCCTCACGCTGTGCGGCCTCACTTCGCGGTGCCGTCGAGGATCAGCTGGCGGACGGGGGTGGAGGAGCCGACGGTCACGAGCTGCAGTACGGCGCGCGTGCTGGGCGCGGGAACGGTCTTCGTGTACGGATCGCCGGAGTCGACCCGGATCCCGGTCGCGACGACGGTGCGGCCCGTCGCAGTGACGAGGTCGAGCTCGTACGGTCCCTGCGCGCCCCCGGCCGAGACGGTGACGGTGATGCTGCTGCCGTCCGCCTCCGACGCGATCGCGAGCGGCGACACGTGGGTCGCGGTGTAGGAGACGGTCGAGTACCCGACCGCCCCGACGAGCACGAGGACGGCCGCGGCCCCCGTGACGATCCCGACGGGGTTCGTTGTGAAGGAGATTCTGCGCCGCGGGGCAGAATCTCCTTCAAAACGGAACACGGCGAGGAAGGCGAGGACCGCGAGCTCGAGCGCGCCGACGGCGAGGCCCCACCCGAGCGGGCCGATGCCGGTCGGCAGCACGTTCAGGAGCAGCCCGAGCAGCGCGAGGGCGACGAGCCCGCCGCCCGCGAGGACGAGCACGACGTCGAGTCGCCCGTGTCGTCCGAACCGGCGGAGGACGAAGGAGGCGACCGCGAGCATCGCGGCGGCGCTGAGCGGCAGCCGCGCCCACGCCGGCGCCTCGAGGGCCACCGCGACCGCGGCGACGACGACGAGCGCCGCACGCCAGGCGGCACCGATCAGGACGGTCCGGTCGGGTCGGACACCGAGCTGCAGCGCGCTCATCGCAGACCTCGCACGTCGTAGATCACGATGCTGCCGTTGTCGTAGACCCGCGTCACGCCGGCGACGGCCTCGAACTTCGTCACCGCGGCAGCGGTCAGCGGGTTCGTCCGGTCCTGCCCGCCGTACTCGCCGCTCTCGATGTAGAACTGCTGATGCGGCAGACCGGTGGAGAGCCGCTCGTCGACGATGAGGTAGTCGAGTTTCGCCTTCCTGATCAGGGCGGCGTCGTCATTGGTGAATGTCGGTGCGAGCAGCAGGCGGGACACGTCGAGCCCGGTGGAGACGTGCAGCACGGTCCTCTGGCCCCCGTCGGCCGCAGCGAGCAGGCCGGAGACGCGATCGCCGTACACGACGCTGTCGGCGGGGAGGCCGGTCGCTTCCCACGTGGCGGCGGCGATGTTGTCCGCGTCCACGCTGCGCGCGTCGGCGGAGACCTGGTAGGGCCCGGGCAGCTGGCCGGACGCCGGACCGGAGCCCAGCACGACGCTGCCGAGGAAGGTCACGGTGACCGCGAGAGCGAGGGCGACGACGGTCCGCGGACGGCGCTTCCGAGCCCACCACCACATCCCGATCGCGGCTGCGATACCGATGAAGACGAAGCCGGAGGCGCGGTCGCCGACCTCGGCGGTCGCGCTCGTGAGGTGCCCACCGGGTACCACCGGATACAGCAGCCCGACGATCCCGAGGGCGATGGCGAGCGGCCTCGCAGCTCTCCAGCTCGTGCGGATGAATCCCAGCACCACGAGCAGCGACGCCATGGAGAGCAGTACGGACGCGATGAGCAGCAGCTGCTCCGCCGGTAGCGGGCCGGTGCCCGCGCTGTCGGCGAAGAGCGGTTTGACGCTCTGTCCCTCCGACAGCCCGATCAGCTGCGCGGACGAGCTGCCGAAGATCGCCTCGAGGTAGGGGGCGAGCGGGTTGCCGGGGTTCAGCACGCTGAGGCCGAGCGCGACGACACCCCAGACGGTGAGGATCGCCAGGTCGATGCGGTCGCGGACCGCGGCACGCAGCTTCCCCCCGCGGATGACTACGGCGACGAGCCACAGCGCGTACGCCCCGATCAGCAGCACCGCGGTGAGGTGGTGGGTGACCACCACCGCTGCGGTCGCCGCGATCGGCAGTACCAGCGACCAGCGGCTCCCCCGCCGCCGCGTCGCGACGAGGTAGACGCAGAACACCGCGAGCGGCAGGGCGAGCGTCTGGTACGAGTACTGCGAGTTGAAGAACAGCAGCTGCGGGTTCGCGAGGTAGACGAGCGCGCCGACGGCACCGGCCCGGCGCGAGCCGCCGATCGCGCTGATCAGCCCGATGATCGCCAGCACCATCACGAGCCGCGCGACGAGCAGCGTCAGCACGGCGGCCGCGGAGACGGGCAGGCCCGTCAGCGAGCGGACGGCGTCCGTGACGATCTCGAGGCCCGGGTAGTAGGCGGACACGGGCAGCAGCGGGTTGAAGGTGAAGAGATGCCCGGACGACTCGATCTGCCGAAGCGTGTCGGCATGGATGAACTCGTCGTGGAAGACGAACCGCGTCGGGTTCAGCACGAGCCGGCTGACCTGCAGCGTCAGCCCGAGCGACACGACCGCGACGATCCGCTCGACCTGCGGCGTCGACCGCGCGAGGATCCGGAGGGCGGCGGGCAGGAAGACGACGACGAGTCCCGCGTACCAGACGAGCTGCGCACCGACGCCGGTGTTCCCGAGGCGCCCGAGGTTCGCGGCGACCGCCATGACGAACACGCCGACGGCCATGAGCAGCAGCAGCGGGCCGAGCAGAGTACGGCTCGACCACGCGATCGCAGCCACGGGTCGAGCGTCCTCGGGGGCGGCCTGCTGCATCGGTACCCGTGCAGGAGCCACGACTGGCGCAGCGGCCTCGACCGCCGCCTCGACGACGGCCGCGCTCGCGTCTGCGCGGTGCACCCGCACCAGTGGCACCGCGAGCACCAGCGCCTCCACCGCCAGCACGCACAGCCAGGCGACGACCAGCCCGACCGCGCCGCCGACGAGCGCGCCGGTGGTCGCGGCGGTCAGCTCGGCGGCGAGGAATGCGGCCGTGATGACGAGCGCCTGAGTGGTCCTGCCCTGCACGCGCTTGAGCGCGATGAAGTGATCCTTGATGACGAACGGGATGCCGGCGAGCACGACGAGGCGCAGCAGCACGGTGCCGTCCGCGGCGTACTGCGGTCCGAAGATGTGCAGCAGGGGCCCGGCGAGCGGGAACAGCACGATGCTCGCGGTCGCGCTGACTGCGAGGCCGAAGGGGATCGTCAGGCGCATGCGGCGCACGACCTCCGCCTCGTCGCCGCGGGCGGCGGCGAACAGGCCCACGCTCACCGCGTAGGGCAGCGCGAACACGAAGCCGGACAGCATGATCGCGGAGTTGAACGCGGCGTTCGCCTGTGCGGAGACCAGCACGATCACGAGCACGGGCAGCAGCTGCAGCGCGGCCTGGATGGTGACGTTCAGCGCGTGATGGGAGACGGCCAGCCGGCCGACGCCCCGCAGCATGCCCGGCTCCACGAGCCTCCGGTGCGATCCGGCGGCGCGACCGCCACGGGTGCGCCAGGCGACGAGGGGCAGGGACAGCACGGTGCCGATCGTCCAGGCGAGCAGGATCGTCATGCCGCCGGGAACCCCGCCGAGGCCGAGCGCCACCAGTGCCACGACCTTGGTGGCGCTGGCGGTGACGTTGCGCTCGAGCTGCAGCGTGCCGAGGCCGATCGTGAGCACGGCCTGGTCCAGCACGATCACGACGGAGGTCAGACCGGTCGCGAGCGCGAGGCCGGCGAGCGGCCACACCGAGCCGGCGATCGGGGCCAGGTTCGTCGCACCGAACACGTGCACGGCGAGCGCCGGCACGATCAGGCCGAGCAGGACGCCCGCGACACCCGCGGCGGCGAGGCAGGTGCGCACGAGGACGCGGCGGTCCTCCAGCGCGACCGACGGCAGCCGCGCGATCAGCACGGTCCCGAGCCCCAGGGAGCCGAGCGAGCCGAGCAGCATCATCAGCGCGACGGCCGCGCCGGCCACGCCGACGTCCGTGGTGACGAACTGCCGGGCGGCGAGCGCCCAGAACAGCAGGCCGAGCACGCTCGTGAAGGCCTGCGTGCCGACCAGCGACGCGCTGATACCCGCGATGCGGCCGAAGCCCGACGCCGCGAGACGCGTGACGATGCCGCGGCGCGCGCGGGTCGCCGGAGGAGTGGAGGCGTCGCCGCCTCCACGCCTGTCGGTCACGACGTCGGTCATCCGGTGCCTCAGGCGCCGCGGCGCTCGGGCGCGTCGGTCGACGAGGCGCTGCTGAGACCGGGGACGCCGAGCCGCGTCAGCAGCTCGCCGTAGGCGTCGACGGTGTGGTCCCAGCTGTGCGGATCGCTGAATCGCTCGCCTCGCGTCGCCGGCAGCGCAGCCATCGCGGTCGCGAGCGCGGCGGGGTCCTGCGTCGGCACGAAGCTGACGCCGGCGTAGTCGCCCGCCGCCTCCACGAGGCCGCCGACGCTTGCGACCACGACCGGCAGGCCGGCGCTCATCGCGATGTGGAGGGGGCCGGAGGAGGAGGAGCGCCGGTACGGCAGCACGACGGCGTCGGCCGCGGCGAAATGCGCCGCGACCTCCTCGTCGTCGACGTAGCGGTTGACGACGGTGATCCGGTCCTTCGCGGGGCTCGCGGCGACCGCCTCGAGCGGTGCCGTCCAGCCCTCCCACAGCTCGCCGACGATCACCAGACGGGAGGTGCTGCGGACCGCCTCCGGCAGTCGCTCGAACGCGGCGACGAGGTCCTCGACGCCCTTGTAGGGGCGGATGACGCCGAAGTAGAGGAAGACGAAGTCGCCCTCGTGCTCCGTCGTGTCCGACTGGTCGTAGTGGTTGTAGGGCCCGTGCGGGGCGATGACGACGCGGTCGTCGGGCAGCGGGTAGGTGCGGCGCAGCAGCTCGAGATCGTATTGCGAGTGCACGACGTGCCCGTCGACGCGCTTCAGCAGCTGCCGCATCGCGGCGACGACGTACCGCGTGACGCCCGGGATACGGGCCTCGCCCGTGTCCTGGACCTCGTGCCACTCGATGATCACGCGGCCGCCGTAGCGGTGGACCAGCTGGGCGAGGCGGAGGTAGGAGTGCAGGACGGCGCCGGTCCACCACTGCAGCACGAGCACGTCGGGGCGCTCGGCGGTGATGAAGCGCACGGCGTCGCGCATGCTGCGACCCCAGGACCAGTCGACGCCGTCGTAGACGTGCACGCTCGGGGCGTAGTCGAGCGTGTTCACGGCCTGCCCGACGCGGGCGCGGCCGGGATAGAGACGGGTCGGCACGAGCTGACGCATGAGCAGCGCGCTGGTGTCGGTGGCCTCGGCGAACGCGTTGGTGAGCCGGCACGTGTAGTAGCTGATGCCGGAGGTGAAGCGCCAGCCGGCGCCGACGACCATGACGCGGGGCCGGCGGTCATCGCGGGGGTGCAGAGACGTCACGATGGCGTTCATGCGCGCCCGGTACCCCGCTGGTCGAGGTGCGAGCGAAGCGAGCCTCGAGACCACCCCGAGACCTGCTCGACCGGCCGCGTGCGGCCGATGGTCATGCCGCTTTCCGAGCGGCGTTCGTGTCGATCGCGTGGGCGAGCTCGGCACCGGCGACGGCCGCCCGACGGGCGGTGCTGCGGGCGTGGCTGCGCTCGGACAGGATGGTGCGGAGCACGCGGAAGCCGTCGCGGATCGCGTTCAGGTTGCTCTCGCCGAAGATACGGCTCTTCTCGACGCTGCCGACCTCGACGATGCGGGCGCCGCCGAGGAAGAACCGGCAGTTCAGCACGGTCTCGATCTCGAACCCGTCGCCCCAGATCATCGTGTCGGCGGCCTCGACCGTGTGGTCGGGCAGGTGCAGGCCAGGCACGAGGCGACGCCAGAAGGCGTTGTAGCCGTAGCAGAGGTCGGTGTACCGGCTGCCGAGCAGCACGTTGGTGATCGTGTTGAGGAACAGGTTCCCGAGCGACCGGAAACGCGTGATGTCCTCGCTGCCGCCCCCGCGAGTGAAGCGGGAGCCCTTCGCGACGTCGGCGCCCTCGACGAGCGCACGGACGAACGCCGGGATCTCGTTCGGGTCGGCGGACCCGTCCGCGTCGAACATCACGATGATGTCGCCGGTCGCCGCGGCGAAGCCGCAGGCCAGGGCGTTGCCCTTGCCCTTGCGCGTCTGCTGCACGATCTCGATGCCGGGCATCACGCGCCGGGCGGTCTCGACGGTGTCGTCGACCGAGTGGCCGTCGACGAGGACGACCTGGTGGACGGCCGGCAGCAGCGGCAGCACGACCTCGAGGTTGCGGGCCTCGTTGCGTGCGGGGACGACGATGCTGACGGTGGGTGCGGAGGAGGGCACAGGTGTCCTTCGTGTGTCACGCGTCGGAATCGCGGTGACGGAGCGGGGGATGACTCGACCCACAGCTGGAGGCGGCGAATGGGGAGTCACCGACATACCGTCCGGGGGTTCGTCGTTGACAGACGAGACAGTAACCCACGGATTCATCAGGGCTGAGCGAGTGTGGGCTTTCGCCCAGCCCGCACGCCGAGTGAGGGCCGGAAAACGCGATTCTGCTGGTCAAAATCGCTGTTGGTGCGCTGGAGAGCCCCGCTCAAATCAGGTCCGATAGCGCAGAAGACAGCGCGCGCGGCGCAATCCGGTCCTGCTCATCGCCGAATCCAATCCAGTTCGGCTTCTCATCCGAACGCGAGGAATGCAATTCGGGTACGCGTTCGGGAATCGCGACGCTGTGGAAACGCTGTGCATCCATGCCCGACAGCTGCGCAGTGCGGACAGGCCGAGACGCTGACGGGCCCGAGCGCCTCAGCACCCGGGCCCGTCGATGTTCGCCCTCAGTAGCGGTAGGTGTCCGACTTGAACGGGCCGTCGCGGTCGACGCCGAGGTAGGCGGCCTGCTTCTTCGAGAGGCGGATGAGCCGCACGCCCAGCGCGTCCAGGTGCAGACGCGCGACCTCCTCGTCCAGCACGCGCGGCAGGGTCGCGACGCTGACCGGGTACGCCTCCGGCGTCGTCCACAGCTCGAGCTGCGCGAGCACCTGGTTCGTGAAGCTCATCGACATGACGAAGGAGGGGTGACCGGTCGCGTTGCCGAGGTTCATCAGGCGGCCCTCGGACAGCACGATGATGCTGCGGCCGGTCGGCAGCTGCCACTCGTCGACCTGCGGCTTGATGCGGATCCGAGTCGCGTCCTCGAGGTGCTCGAGGCCGGCCACGTCGATCTCGGTGTCGAAGTGGCCGACGTTCGCGACGATCGCGAGGTGCTTCAGCGACAGCAGATCCTTGACCGTGACGACCTTGTCGTTGCCGGTCGCCGTGACGAGGATGTCGATCTGGCCGGCGACCTCCTCGAGCGGGACGACCTGATAGCCGTCCATCGCGGCCTGCAGCGCCGTGATCGGGTCGACCTCGCCGACGATGACGCGCGCGCCCTGGCCCTTCAGCGCCTCCACGGCGCCCTTGCCGACGTCGCCGTAGCCGACGACGTACGCGGTCTTGCCGCCGATCAGCACGTCGGTCGCCCGGTTCAGCCCGTCGACGAGCGAGTGGCGGATCCCGTAGCGGTTGTCGAACTTGCTCTTCGTGACCGAGTCGTTGACCGAGATCGCGGGGAACAGCAGCTCGCCGTCGCGGTCCCACTCGTGCAGTCGGTGGACACCGGTCGTCGTCTCCTCCGTGACGCCCCGGATGTCCTTGGCGATGCGCTGCCACCGCTCCGGGTCGCGGTCGAGCGAGCGCCGCAGCACGTCGAACATCGCGCTCAGCTCGGCGCCGTCGTCGTCCTTCGTCTGGGGTACGCGGCCGGCGCGCTCGTACTTCACGCCGCGGTGCACGAGCATCGACGCGTCGCCGCCGTCGTCGAGGATCATCGTCGGGCCGAGGTAGTCGCCGCCCTCGGCGACCGCCTCCTCCGACCAGTCGAAGATCCGGTCGGCGCAGTCCCAGTACTCCTCGACGGTCTCGCCCTTCCAGGCGAAGACCGGGACCCCGCTGGGGGCCTCCGGTGTGCCGTGCGGGCCGACGACGACGGCCGCCGCCGCCTCGTCCTGCGTGGAGAAGATGTTGCAGCTCGCCCAGCGCACCTGCGCGCCGAGGGCCGTCAGGGTCTCGATCAGCACCGCCGTCTGCACGGTCATGTGCAGCGAGCCGGCGACCCGGGCACCGGCGAGGGGCCGCGTGTCGCCGTAGCGGTCGCGCAGCGCCATCAGGCCGGGCATCTCCTGCTCGGCGAGGCGGATCTGGTGTCGACCCGCCTCAGCGAGTTCGAGATCGGCCACCCGGTACTCGAGGGTCGAACTGTGGGGCTCCGAATCGCGGGACGTCTCCAGAAGAGTCATCCGAGCATCATCCCAGACCCGGCGAGGTCACGTGCTCGGTCCCGCAGGTTTCATCGTCCTACGGAGTTCTGCGCAGCGGAGCCCCGCCGGAACTCCGTGAAGGTGAAGCCTGATCAGATGCCGTGGCGGAGGTCCTGGCCAGCTCGTCGTGCGGGGCGCTGATGCGGAGGACCGACCAGCCCTGCGGCGCGGAGAGCCGTTCAGCGTGGTGCTCGCAGAGGTCGTAGCTGTGCGGCTCGGGCGAGGCGGAGAGCGGACCGAGCACCGCCATCGAGTCCGCGTAGACGTAGGTGAGGGTGGCGACCGCGGTCCGGCGACAGGTCTGGCGCGAGCAGGGTCGCATGGTCACCACGACCGCATGGTAGGCACGCGTCCCGGTCACGATCTCGTCATCCCTCGGCGCGGCGCGTACCATCACCCGGCATGGCCCGCTCGCGTCGCGTGTCCCACGCGCCGTCTCCGCGCGGCGGGTTCCGGAACCGGCACGGCCGCGGCCTGCGCTCCTCCGTCACCGGCCCGCACCTCCCCGTCCTCCGCACCCGGGCGGAGACGTTCGAGGGCTCCGTCGCCGAGACCGCCGACTACCTCCGCGGGCTGTGGCCGGAGGATCTGGCGGACGTCTCGTTCGAGATCGCCGGGATCCCCAGGGTGATCAGCCCGACCGGGCTCGACCGCTGGTGGGTCGACCAGCATGCGAAGCGGATCGTGCTCTACCGCCTGCCGATCGAGCGGCTCTCCCACCTGCACATCGACGACGGCGCGCACCAGCGCATGTACGTCGAGAGCTGCGTGTTCCGCGCGGTCGCCGAGCTGCTCGGCCGCGACCCGTGGGACCTCGCGCCGGACCGGTTCCGGCACCTCTGAAGCTCCGCGTTCGCTGAGCGTTCGGTGATCCGGCCCGTCGCACGGGCGATCCTCGCCGAAGCACCGGTGCACGGCCGGTCCCGCACCCACGGGCATCGGCCACCAGACGCACCCGATCGGAGCGGTCCCCCATGCCCACGAGTCGTATTCGCATCGCCGTCGTCGCAGTCGCGATCGCCGTCCTCGCCCTCGTCGCCGTCCCCACCTCCGCGGTCGCGGCGACGCCGACCGGATGGGTGCGGGTCGCGCACCTCTCCCCCGACACGAGGCCGGTCGATGTGCGCCTCGCCTCCCTCGGCGGCAGCAGCAAGGTGCTCGCCGTCGACGACGTGTCCTACGGCGCCGTCTCGAAGTACCTGCCGCTCCCCGTCGGCAACTACGCCGTCGCGATGCGCCCGGCCGGCGGCTCCGCGTCCAGCACCCCGGTGGTGCAGACGTTCGTGACCGTCACGGCCGGACGCGCCGCCACCGTCGCGGTCTTCGGCACGAACGCGGACCTGAAGACGAAGGTCATCGACGACTCGCTGACCCTGCCGAAGTCCGGCAAGGCCCGGGTGCGGGTCGTGCAGGCCTCCACCGCGGCGGCTCCGGTCACCGTGACGGCGGCGCCGGCCACGACCATCGTCTCCGACGCGACCACCACCACGGTCTCCCCCTACGCCGACGTCACGGCCGGCACCTGGAAGCTCACCGCGGTGGGCGGCACGAAGACCACCACCGCGACGGTCGCGCTCGAGGCGGGACAGATCGCGAGCGTGCTCGTGCTCGACGATGCGAGCGGCGGGATCGTGCTGCGGCGCGTGCTCGACTCCGCGAGCGTCGGAGGCGTGCCGAAGGGCTACCTCGCGACCGGAGGCGGATACCTCGCGCACCAGGCCGACCAGCGACGCGAGCTGATCCTGACCGCCGGCGGGCTCGGACTGCTCGCCGCCGCGGGTCTTGTCACCGGCGTCGCCGTCCGCCGCCGCGCCCGTGCGTGACCGTCGCGCGCTGCTCGCCGGCGCGGTCCTCGCGTCCGCGCTCGCGCTGACGGGGTGCGCGACCGCCTCGACCACCGTCGCCGCCTCCAGCGCTCCGGCCGCGACATCGACCCCGGCACCGGCACCGGTCCCGACCGTGCGCCCGGGCGCGGCGAAGGCGGCGGGGTTCCAGGATCCCGCCGCCGGCGACGCGCAGGCGACCACCGCGACCCGCCCTGTGAAGATCGTGATCCCCTCCATCAAGGTGGACGCGGGGCTGATCGACCTGGCCCGCGGTGCCGACGGCGTGCTGGCGGCACCCCCCTCGACCGTGCTCGACAAGGCGGGCTGGTACGCGAAGGGGACGGTGCCGGGCCGGACCGGACCGGCCGTCATCGCGGGCCACGTCGACTGGGTCGATCGGGTCGCCGTGTTCCATCGGCTCGACGAGCTGCAGCCGGGCGACGCCATCACGGTCGTGATGGACGACGGCTCGACGGTGCATTTCACCGTCGACGACGTGCGCGCGGTCTCGAAGTCCGAATTCCCGACGGCGGCGGTGTACGGCCCGACCCCCGACCCGCAGCTGCGCGTGATCACCTGCGGCGGACCGTGGGACGACGCCCGCAACATCTACAGCGAGAACGTGGTGGTGTCCGCCTCCGAAGCGGGCTGACCCGCGCCGGGTGGGGAGCAGCTGCGCGGGAATCGGTGGTCTCGCGCGCCACGCAGCGCTCGGCAGGAGCGCTACGGCCATGGGAGGATTTCGGGCGTCATGCTGCGAGCACTGGTGATCGTCCCGACGTACGACGAGCGGGAGAACGTGCCCATCGTGGTCGCCCGCGCCCTCGCCGCGACGCCCGACGACGTGCACCTGCTGATCGTCGACGACGCCTCCCCCGACGGCACCGGTGAGCTCGCAGACGGCTTCGCGGCGACCGAGCCGCGCGTGCACGTGCTGCACCGCGCCGCGAAGGAGGGCCTCGGTCCCGCCTACCTCGCCGGGTTCGCCTGGGGGCTCGAACGCGGGTACGAGGCGATCGTCGAGATGGACGCCGACGGGTCGCACCACCCGGAGGATCTGCCGCGCCTCCTCGGGCAGCTGACGGACCACGACCTCGCGCTCGGCTCCCGCTGGGTCGCCGGCGGCCGGGTCGAGAACTGGCCCCGTCGCCGCGTGCTGCTCAGCCGCGGCGGCAACTGGTACACCCGCCTCGCGCTCGGGATCGACATCCGCGACGCGACCGGCGGCTTCCGGGCCTTCCGCGCCGAGGCGCTGCGGCGCATCCACCTCGGCGACGTCGCGTCGCACGGCTACTGCTTCCAGGTCGACCTCGTCTGGCGCGCCCTGCAGGCCGGCCTGACCGTCATCGAGGTGCCGATCGTCTTCACCGAGCGGGTCCACGGCGTCTCGAAGATGGACGGCGCGATCGTCGCGGAATCGCTGCGCCTCGTCGCGTGGTGGGGCCTGCGCCGGCGCCTCCGCGCGGCGTTCGAGCTCGTGGTGCATCGACGCCGCCTCCGCTCCGTGCGGGCGAACAGCTCCCGGGTCGTCTGAGCGCTGCTGCCCTCCGCCGATCCGCGGACCGGTCAGGCGGCCCTGGAGCTCCGGACGTACCGCTCGACCGCACGCGCGGACCCGCGCTTCGCGGACCGGGCGACGCGGTGCAGCGGCTTCTCGACGATGCGGAAGAACCCCCATCCCGCCAGCACGGCGAGCGGGACGCCGATCAGGCCCGCGACCGGCCAGTTCCAGTCACCGAGCAGCCAGGTGATGCTCGCGAGCAGGGGCAGGTGCACCAGGTAGAGGCTGAACGAGATCCGGCCGAGGAACTGCGGTACCCGCCGCTCGAGGAAGCGCCGGAACCCGGTCGCCGCGCCGGCGCAGACCACGACACCGACCCCGCCGAGCGCCTCCAGCCCGCGGAGCGCATGGGCGCCGCCGGTGCCCTCGTGGACCACGCCACCCAGTAGAAACTGGCTGATCAGCATCAGCGCGCTGACGGGCAGCAGCACGGCGAGCAGCCGCCGCGCTCGGCGCGACGCGCTCCACCCCTCCAGCTTCCGCAGGTTCACGGCGACCAGCGTGCCGAGGAAGAACACCGGCAGGTACTGCATGGCCTCGATGCCGCCGACCGTGCCGGCGACGCCGAGCCCGAGCGCCAGCAGGCCGGTCGGCAGCCACCAGCGCCGCAGCACGATGGCGACGACCAGGAAGCCGGGCAGCAGGAGGGAGAACAGCAGCTCCCAGCGCAGGGTCCAGAGCACGTTGTCGTACGGGACGCTGCCGATCATGAGCGAGTACTCGCCGAGGAGCTTCCGCAGGCTCCAGTCCGACTGCACCTGCCGCGCGAGCCAGGTGCCGGCGGTGACCTGCTCGGGCACCCGCGGCACGACGACCAGCAGGATCGTGGCGAACACGATCGCGGCCCAGGCCGGCAGCAGGAGGCGCACGACCCGGTTCGCGACGAGGCCCGGCCAGGAGAAGTCCGCGCGCTTCAGCGCCGGCAGCACGACGACCACGCCGGACAGCACGAAGAAGACGATCACGGCCTCGTGACCGGCGGTGAGCAGCTTCAGCGGCGTGCGCTCGATCCACCACCAGCCGCTCCAGACCGCCGGCTCCCCCGGCGGCTGCGACACCGGCTGGGCGATCAGCAGCACGTGGTGCAGCACCACGATGAACGCGGCGATCCCCCGCAGCCCATCGAGCGCGTGGATTCGCTCCCGGTTCCTCCTGCGCGGCACGGCCGGCGTCGCGACGACCGCGGTCGGCGCGCGCACCTGCTCCTGCGTCACCTCGGCCGGCATCCGGGAACGCTACCCGCTCCCTCCGACGGGTCGGCCGGGAAGCTCCTGCGCATCGTTCGCGGATCCGCAGCTCCTCCCCGGCACGCCGTCGAACGCACGCTCCGTCGCCTCACCCGGTTCGTGCGGATCCGGGAGAGAACTGCGGATCCGCGAACCAGGTCAGCGGGAGATGCGGACGGCGCGCGCCGCCTGGTCGGCGGCCGCGACGGGGTAGCCCGCGACCGCGTCGGGCCCGGCGTAGCTGACTCCGGCGACCAGCCCTGCGGCGCCGCGCAGCACGATGAGGCCGCGGGTCACCGGCACGGCGATCGCGCCCTTCGCGGGCACCTGCACCGTGCGGTCGGTCGCGCCGGAGAGCCGGACGGTCGCGGCGGCTCCGGTGCTCGCGATGGTGAGCAGCGGCGACGGGGCGGCGACCACCGCGACGGCCGCGGTCGCCGACAGGCGCGGTGCGGCGGCGAACCAGGCGAGGTCGATCCCGCGAGCGGTGGAGGTGGCCGAGGTGCCGGTCGGCGTCGACGTGGTGCCCGCCGTGTCCGAGGGACCGTCACCGCCGACCAGCCCGGCGTCGGTGCCGACCGCGGTGGAGGCCGAGCCGCCGCCGGCGGTCGCCGGGTCGTCCGGTGCGGTGGAGGCGCGCGCGTCGCCGACCACGGAGGTGCGGACCCCGGTCACGACCGGCTGCCCGGCCGTGACGCGGACCGTGTAGGTGCCGTCCGTCAGCCCGGTGACCGGGAAGTCGGTGACGACGCCGCCCGCGACGTTGCGGCCGAGCACGATCGGCTGCCCGCCGGCGTCGGAGGTCGCGGTGATCGACACGTCGGTCGCCCTCCGGCCGGGCACGAGCACGCGCACGACCGTCTGCAGATCGGCGGAGTCGGCGGCGCGCTGCGCGGACGCGACGGCCGCCGCCCCCGCGACGCGCACCCCGGGCACGACCTGCGTGAGCGCCGGCGCGGCGGTGGGGCCGGTCAGGTCGACGCCGCCGGACTCGAGGCCGCGGACCGTCCGCTGCTCGAGCGCTGCGCCGACGCGGCCGCCGGTCGACGTGACGCGGACCACGGTGCCGCCCGCGGACGGCGCCACTCCGGCGAGCGAGACGGCCGTCCGACCCTTCGCGGGCACGACGAGCTCGCCGAACGATGCGGTGTCGACCGGCCCGTCCTCGCTCCAGACGTGCACGGTCACCTCCGCCGGCACGGACGACGGGTTCGACAGGGTCAGCACGGTGGTGCGACCGGTCGTCGTGGCCCCTGCGGCGAACCAGACGTCGCTCTGCGGCACCGTGCAGGAGGTCGCGACGAGCCCGGCGGCGTCACCGACCGCGACCCGCTCGGACTGTGCGGCGGCGATCGCGCCGGCGGTGCTCGCTGCCGGCGCACTGAGGGCTCTCGGCCCGGCGCCGCCGCTGACCTCGCCCTTCTTCAGCACGGTCGTCTTCGGCTTGGTCCCGCCGACGGTCCCGGCCACCCGCACCGGCACCCCCGTCGCGGTGAGCGCGGCCGCGTCCGCCGGGTCGGCGCCGACCGCGATCGCCGGGCCCGGGCAGGCGAGGGACTGCGGCGCGGACGACGGCGTCGCCCGCTGCGTCTGGTCGGCGACGCCGAACGCGGGCAGCTGCCCGACGACCGCTGCGGCGAGGGCGCCGGCGGCGACGAGGGCCGTCGCCCCGATGACCCGACCGTTCATCGCCACGAGCCCACCTCCTCCCGCTGCTGCTCCGGCTGCCCGGGACCCGCGGTCTGCAGCTCGCGGGCCATCGCCTGCTCGGGTGTGCGGATCACGGTGGGGACCCGCTCGGACACCGGGCGGGTGCCCGCCGTCGTCGTCCCGGACGTCGGGAGGGGGCGGAAGCGCTGGGTGATCCTGGAGGTGGGCAGCGCGAGCAGCGCGGTCAGGCCGAACACGATCGCCTGGACCAGCAGCACCGCGACGCCGATCGGGCTGCCGGTGTTGGTCGGCGTCTGCAGCAGCCGGATCGTGCCGGTCGTTCTCAGGTCGTCGAACCGGTAGAGCGTGCCGACGGCGGTGGTCGACACGACGGAGAGCACCGGGTTCGCACCGAGCGCTCCGCGGGTATCGGCGAGCGCCGTCGACGCTGTCGCCCCGGCACCGGGCTGCAGCAGTACATACCCGATGCGGTATGCATCGAGGGCCGCCGCGAGGTCGTCGCCGGTCGGCTGCACCAGGCCGGCGGCGAGTTCAGCCAGCCCGGCGGAGTCGCCGAAGCCGGCGGTGGACTCCAGGGTGCTGAGCGTCTCGAGCGTGCTGCCCTGGCCCCTCGTCAGCCGGCTGCGGTAGCCGCCGTCGGCTTGCGGCGTCAGCGTCAGCATCCCGAGGTCCGGATCCTGCTCCCCCTCCGCGGCCACGAGCGCCGGCACGGTGGCCGTCGATCCCGGCTGCACGGCGGTGGTGCCGAGCAGGACGCCGACCAGGAGCGGCGACACGGCGGTCAGCATCGCGGCGACGGCGGTGAAGCCGATCAGGGCGGCGCCGCCGGAGCGCACGCGGGCCGCCGTGTGCGCGTGACCGCGCAGCGGGACGGGGACGTTGCCCGCAGCCGCGAGCCGGTCGAGGCCGCACACCGCCGCCTCCAAGGCCGCGAGCCACGCGAGGCTGAGACCGGCTCCCGGCCAGGCGGACACCGGGGTCGAGCCGATCGACACGACCTGCAGGCGCGTCGCCAGCACGGCCATCACCAGGCCACCGACCCCGAAGACGCCGACGCGGATGGGCACGCTCTGCTTCGGCCAGAACAGCCCGATCAGGGCGAGCAGCAGCAGCGGGACCCCGAGCGCCCAGACGAACAGCGCCGCGGTACCGGACCCGAGACCGAGCGGCGAGGTGAGCCCCTGCCAGGCGCCCATCGCCCACGACGGCCAGCCGGCGGCGAGCTGCAGCACGGTCGCCGTCCGGTCGGACAGGCCGAGCAGGTGCGTCGCGACGGCGGACTGCGTGACCGGGCCGGGGTCGGCGAGCACGCCGATCAGCCGCCCGTGGGTCGCCTGCTCGGCGATCAGCGGCAGGAACAGCACCAGGGTCGGCAGGGGGAGCGGAAGGATCCGTGCGATCCGGCTGCGCTCCCCCGTCCGCACGGCGAGGCCGAGCACGACCGCGGCGGCCCAGGCGACGAGCAGCAGCGGGAGCAGGCTCGGCGAGGACGCGGCGATCAGCGCGCCGAGCAGGCCGAGCCAGGCGGAGGCGGTCCACGAGGACCGCACCTTGAACGCGGCGAGCAGCAGGAAGGGCGCCGCGAGATGCACGAGCACGCCGCCGATGCGACCGGCGTCGAGCGCGACGACCAGGGTCGGCGCGGCCGCCCAGAGCAGCCCGCCGACGACGCGCAGCGGGCGCCGCCTCGTGAACCGCGCGGTCGCGAGCCAGCCGCCGGCTGCTGCGACGGGCAGGGCCAGCAGCCACAGCGCCACGACGGCGGCGGAGGGGTGCCAGAAGGTGGTCGTGCCCATCACGGCCAGGACTGCGGTGAACGGATCGGCGGGTCCGACGAAACCGCCGCCGAGCGGATGCACGCCCCATCCGACGTTCCGCCACAGCGACTGGAAGTCGCCGAGCGGCAGCAGCTGACCGCCGGTCAGCGCCTCCGCCCCGACCAGGGGCTGGAACAGCACGACCGACAGCACGAGCATCGCGAGCACCGTCGCCATGCCGCCGCTCGTGAAGAAGTGCAGGGACTCCTCATGGCTCGCAGGCCGGGTGTTGTCCCGTGCGAGCGCGCGCCGGTGCCGGACCTCCCGCCACGGGAGCCGGAGGGGGGCGATCGACGCCCAGCCGGCCTTCCTGTCCCGGGCGATGCGGCTGCGCGACCGCGCGATGGCGGCGAAGCGCGTGCTCATGATCAGGAGCGCTGCGAGCACCTCCGCGGGCGCGGAGCCCGGTCGCTTCCGCAGGATTTGGCCGATCGCGCGGAACACCGCGATCGGCAGGATCGAGAGCCAGTGCAGCGGGACCAGCGGCAGCGGGGCGTAGACGAGCCGCCGGTGCAGCTGCGCCTCCCTCCTCAGCAGGACGCGCCGCGGCTCGGTCGTGGCAGCCCCGAGCAGCCGCGTGCCCGGTGCGTCGATGCCGGCCGACAGCACCCGGGCCGCCGGCACGAGCTGCACCCGGTACCCCGCGAGGCGCGCACGGATGCAGAAGTCGAGGGCGTCGTCGACCGCGGGCAGCGCCCGGTCGAAGCCCCCGAGCCGCTTCCAGGCGGCGGCCTGCACGAGCATCCCGCCGGCCGCGACGGCGAGCACGTCGCTGTGCCGGTCGTACTGCGCCTGGTCGAGCTCGGGCTCGGCCATCTCCACGGCGGTCCCCCACGGCGTCATGGTCTCGCCGTAGGACCGGAGGTAGTCGGGCGCGTCCCACTGCATCTGCTTCGGGCCGGCTACCGCCACCGAGGGCGCCGACTCGACCGCGTGCAGAAGGCGCTGGAGCGCTGTGCGCTCGGGAGCGTTGTCGCCGGCGAGCAGCCAGAGCCACTCCGTCTCCGTCGCGTCGACGCCGGAGGACTTGAACCCGGTCTCGACCGCGTGCCCGAAGCCGGCCCGGGCGGCGACGCGGGCGTGCACGGTGGGCTCCACCCCCTCGATGATCGAGCTGGTGACCGGGCTGTTGCCGAGCTGCACGACGACCAGTCGGTCGGGCAGCCGCGTCTGCATCGTGATCGCGTCGAGCGTCTCACGCAGGTAGTCGGCCCCGTCCGCCGCGATGAGGATCGCGGTGACGGACATGGGCATCAGACCACGCTAGGTGCGCGCCGGGCGCGCCGCGGAGCCGCCGCGCCGCCAGCGCCCAGACCGTCGCGCCGTTCCGCCAGGGCTCCCGGTGGTCGAGGTGCGAGCGAAGCGAGCCTCGAGACCACCCGGAAGCTCACCACCCAGCCGCACCACCCGCTCGACGCTGGTCGCTGCTCGTCCAGGGCCGCGAGCGTCACGCTGCGCACCAGCCGGGAACACGACACGGCCGCCGACCCGTCGGTGGGTCTGCGGCCGTGCCCGTGGCGTCAGCGTCTGTGCTCAGGCCGTCTTGCGCAGCTTGCGGCGCTCGCGCTCGGAGAGCCCGCCCCAGATGCCGAAGCGCTCGTCGTTCTGCAGCGCGTACTCGAGGCAGTCGGAGCGGACCTCGCAGGAGGAGCAGATCCGCTTCGCTTCGCGCGTCGATCCACCCTTCTCCGGGAAGAACGCCTCAGGATCTGTCTGCGCGCAGAGCGAGTCGGCCTGCCAGCCGAGCGGCTCGGTGTCGTCCTCCGTGACGCGACGGACTTTCGGGACACCCAGGTTGATGGGGTCGACGAACCAGTCGGTCGGAACAGATGCCTGATAGGGGGAAACGGTCATCGAAGATCGTCCTCTCAATGCATCCGGAGCCCCGCGCCCCGAATGCGTGGACGTAATTACACACAGGTGATTCAGAACAGCGCAAGGCCGAATATCTCCACGCAATGTGCTCAGCCACACCTCAGGTCGCTTGCAGAAGCAGGCGGATCACCAGGCTCAACCGGTGCATAGCGGCAGTCGAGAACGACTCCGAAGCACCGTCGTGATCAGGACTTTCGGTTGAATGCTCCAGTAGGAACCCGTGTGCGACGATCAACCTTCAAGGGAGGATCGAATGCTGACGACACGCCGATAACGACAGTCGCTTCGTAACATGACCGTTACAAACGGGGCAGGAGCGGGGGGTCATCTCCTTCGAACCCCCGTTCGACCTATTCCGAATGGGGCACCTGTCGTGCCCCCCGAACGGGGGGTAAAACGGCGAAATTCGCCGTTTTCTCGCGTGATATCACAGCCGAATAACAGATGTCGAATCCGACACGCCAATCAGGCTGCGCGGCGGGCATCCCAGGCGGACGACACCATGTCGCGGAGCGAGTGGCGCATCGACCAGTCGAGGTCGCGTGCCGCCAGGTCCCCGGACGCGACGATCCGTGCGGGGTCGCCGGAGCGTCGTGCGGTGATCTCGGGAGCGAACGCGATGCCGGTGACCTCAGCGACGGTGCGCATGATCTCGCCGACACTGACGCCGTCGCCGGAGCCGAGGTTGTAGACGGCTTCGACGGCGTCGCCGGCGGCGAGGCGGCGGGCGGCCGCGACATGGGACACGGCGAGATCCGCGACGTGGATGTAGTCGCGGACGCAGGTGCCGTCGGGGGTCGGGTAGTCGTCGCCGTTGATCCGCGGTGTGCGCCCGTCGAGCAGCGCGTCGAAGACGAGCGGGAAGAGGTTGTGCGGGCTGGTGTCCCGGATCTGCGGCGTGCCGGACCCGACGACGTTGAAGTAGCGCAGCGCGGTGTGCGCCAGTCCGGCCGCTCTCCCCTGGTCGGCGAGCAGCCACTCGCCGATGAGCTTCGACTCGCCGTAGGGCGACTGCGGGTTCTTCGGCGTCGACTCGGTGACCAGGTCGACGTCGGGCGTGCCGTAGACGGCCGCGGAGGAGGAGAACACGATCCGGCCGATGCCGGCGTCGGCCATCGCCGCCAGCAGGACGGCGGTCCCCGTCACGTTCTGCGCGTAGGTGTGCAGCGGCTGCTGCACCGAGACGCCCGCGTACTTGAATCCCGCGACGTGGATCACCCCGTCGACGTCGTGCTCCTCGAACGTGCGGCTGAGCAGTTCGCCGTCGAGGATCGAGCCGTGGACGAACTCGACGTCCGCCGGCACGAACTCGCGGTGCCCGCTCGAGAGATCGTCGATGACGAGGGGCTCGAGGCCCGCCTCGCCGAGCGCCCGCACGACGTGCGCCCCGATGTATCCGGCGCCGCCGGTCACCAACCAGGTCATGTCGCCGACCCTATCGACGGGGTCCGACGGTGCAGGCGGGCCGTGCCGGGATCAGAGCAGGAGGGCGGCCCACGCCCACCCCGCGCCGAGCATCACTGCGACGCTGAGGGCGACGACGGCCAGCGCGGGTCCGGCGGCGGTCGCTGGCCGGACCGGGACGCGATGCCGGGCCGGGTCGGCGACGGCTGCCTGCGCCTCCCGGAAGCTGCGGAACGCACCGATCGGCTCGCCCTCCGCGTCGGAGGCGATCCAGCGGCGGCCGTGCTCGATCGTGCCGAGGTGCTTGCCGTCGAGACGGGCGACCCAGAACCCGCGGCGGAGGGCGCGCCAGGTGACGCTGTCGTCGGCGGGCCGGCCGAGCGGTGCGTGCAGTGCGATCGTCATGTCGCTCCTTCCTCCTCCTGGACGCTATTGGCGGCCTCGGACAGGCGGGTGAACTGCCGATGAACTGGCACCGACCGGGAGGATGGGGTCCATGTGCGGGCGGTACGTCGTGACGAAGTCCGTGACCGATCTGCTGCCGGAGCTGCTCGGCGGGCTCGGTGGTCTGCCGGACGACTACAACGTCGCGCCGACGGCACTGGTGCCGGTCGTCAGGGACCGGCACGGCGAGCGGCTGCTGTCGGAGGTGCGGTGGAGCTTCCTCCCCTCCTACGCGAAGGATCCGAGGCAGAAGCCGCAGCCGATCAACGCCCGGATCGAGACGGTGGCGACGTCGGGCATGTTCAAGCGGGCCTTCGCGCGATCGCGCTGCATCGTGCCGGCACTCGGCTACTACGAGTGGGTGCTGACGCCGACCGGCAAGCAGCCGCACTTCATCCACGCGCCGGAGGCGGGGCTCGCGATGGCCGGCGTGCTGTCGGCGTGGGCGGACCACGCGAGAGCGCCCGACGACCCGGACCGCTGGCTCATCACGATGGCGATCATCACCCGCGACGCCCACGTGGCGCCCGGCGAGGTGCACGACCGGATGCCGGCCTGCCTCTCCCCCGCCGCGTACGACGCCTGGCTGGCCGAGGACGCGACCTCGGCGGACCTCCTGGACCTGCTGGAGGACGAGTCCCTGTCGGTCGCGGACACGCTGCAGCACCACGAGGTGAGCCGAGCCGCGAACAGCGTCCGCAACAACGCCCCCACCCTCATCGCCCCCCTCTCCTGACGCGCAGACTTGCCACTGGATGCCCTTTCTCTCGCGCTGGAGGGGCATCCAGTGGCAAGTCCGCGGCTCAGGATGCGAGGGCGGCGCGGACGCGGGCGACCGTCTCCTCCCGGCGATCGCGCATGTCGTCCTTCGTCACCCGGATGACCCGCCAGCCGAGGTCCTGCAGGCGCTCGTACTTCAGGATGTCGTCCCGGGTCGCCTGCTCCTCGAAGTGCTGCCGTCCCTCGTACTCGACGACGACCCGCTGCAGGACGTAGACCAGATCGCACTCGCCGACCCGCACACCCGCTGCATCGAAGATCTCCCTGTTGATCTCCGGCTCGGGCAGCCCGGCCTCGACGAGGAGCCGACGGAGCCGCGTCTCCATCGCCGACCGCACGCCGGCGCGGAGCAGCGGCAGCGCGCGGTTCAGGAGCGCCTGCCGAGGGCGACCCCCGACCGCGACGGCCGCCTCCAGCTCCCACACCATGCGGGGTCTGCGCCGGTTCTTCGCGAGGAGGCACTCGCCCGCGACGATCAGATCCTCGAGGCCGAGGATCTGCGCCAGCTGGCACCAGGTCTCGATCTCGTTCGCGACCCGGAAGCCGAGGACGATCTGGATCTGGCCGGGCCGTGGGATCAGGTGATGCCCCCGCACCCGGTGATCACGAGGAGCGCGGACGCCGGGGGGCACGGACACGTCGAGCCACCTGCTGCGCTCGTGCGTGGACGGCAGCCAGATGCCCCAGAGCACCGCAGCGGTGATGTGGGAGAAGAAGGCTGCGGCGTTCATCCGCTGCGCGTACGCACGGGCGGTGTCGAGCACGGTGTCCAGCGGCCCGGACGTCCGTACCGCGACGAACGGCGCCTTCAGCTGCTTCGAGCGCAGCTGCTTCTTCGACAGCCCCCGAGCGGCGGCGTCACGGACGTTGAAGGGATCATCGGCGGCGGTCACGGCCCGAGGCTGCCTCCGCTCCCCCACCAAGAACGACCGGACCCCTGTCACGCGGACGATTCCGCCCTGTGGAGGAGCGGATCGCCGACTCACCAGCGCGGACTTGCCACGCGACGCCCTGTGCGCGCCGTGAAAAGGGCATCCAGTGGCAAGTCCGCGCTCGAGCGCGGGAGGTGAGAGGTCAGCGGGAGGTGATCTCGTCGATCAGCCGGACCGTGTCCTCCCAGCTGCTCACCGCGATGGTCGGGATGCCCAAGGACTTCACCGGGTAGTCGTTGCCGTCGGGGTCGAGGCGGTCGCCGATGAAGAGGGTGTCCGCGTACGGGATCCCGGTCAGCTCCGCGAGCCTCCGCATGCCGTACGCCTTGTCGATGCCCTGCCGGGTGATGTCGACGGAGGTGGAGCCGCCGCTGCGGACCTCCAGATCCGGCACCCGCGCCTGCACGGCCGCCCGGATCCGGTTCTTCTTCTCCCCGGAGGGGTCCCACGCCTTCTTCGCGTCGAGCGGCGCCTGCTGCCCGAGCGCAGAGTAGGTGATCTGCGAGCCGCGGTCCTCGAGCGCCGGCCCCCAGGTGTCGGCCGCCCACAGCCCGAGCCGCTTCGTCTCCTCCTCGACCGCCGCGAGCGCGCGCTGCTTCTCGTCGTCGGTCAGGTCCTCCGCGTACACGCACGTCAGCCCGCCCGCGGTGAGCCGCCAGTACTGCGTGCCGCACGTCGGCATCAGGTGGAGGCGCGCTGCGAGCGCGTCCGGCAGGGCGCCCAGCCGGGCGACCACCTGCGTCCGGAACTGCTCGATCTGGCCGCCGGAGATCACGCACACCTCCGTGACCGCGAGCAGCCGCAGCAGCGCCTCGCGCACCGGATCCGGCAGGGGCGCCTTGGACGGGGCGAGCGTGTCGTCCAGATCGAAGGCGGTCATCCGGGGCCGGATCGTCACGGGGGTCACCACCCTGGTCACGCTAGAGCACGCCACCCACCGGCCACGAGGGACGCGAAACGGGGGCTACCGGCCTGTCATCAGGTGTGTTACCGAGATCCAGGACTCTGTAACGAACAGGTAACGGCGCGCCCGGCCTACACCTGCGTAGTTGCGCTACCCCCCGTTCGGGGGAAACCATGGGCGAGTCTGGAGCCAATGGTAATGAAGCCCGAGCTCACCACCTTGGCCACGCCGCGCTCCCACGCGGCCCCACATGACAGAGGATTCATGGAATCAGGAGCCCTCGGCGACGCCTTGCCCGATGGCAGGCTGAGTCGGTCGAACGCGTTCGGCGCCTCGACCTTCGCCACCCCGGACCTCACGGTCCCCGTGCAGCGGATCGGGTGGCGCCGGGGCTACCGCCTCGCCCTCGTCGGCACGGATCTCGCCGCGATCACCCTCGGACTCCTGTTCGCGCAGTCGGTCAAGTTCGGGGTCACGCCGTGGCACATCCTGCGGACCGCCAGCAACGGCAACGGCATGGACGGGTACGCCACCATCGGGATCGTGCTCGGGCTGGTCTGGATGGGCATGCTCGCCGGGAACCGGTCGCGGGAGATCCGCGTGCTCGGCTCCGGCACGGCCGAGTACCAGCGGGTCGCGAAGGCGACGGGCTACGCGTTCGGGGCGTTCGCCGTCATCATCGTGCTGCTGCGGCCGGACGTCGCCCGCGGCTACCTGCTCGTCGCGCTGCCGGTCGGCCTCGTGCTCCTGCTCGCGGAGCGGTTCCTGTGGCGGTCCTGGCTGATCGCGCGCCGCCGTGAGGGCCTCTGCCTCATCGGGGCGGTCGTCGTCGGCAACCACCAGGACGCCACCCGGGTCACCAACGACCTGATCAAGCACCACCACGCCGGGTACCGCCCGGTCGGCGTCGCCTACACCGACGGCACCGGAGGCGCGGAGTTCGCCGCCGCCGACGGCCAGAACGTGCCGCTCGTCGACTTCGCGACGCTGTCCGACACGGTCCGCGCGAGCCACACCCGGGCCGTCATCGTCGCGGGCGAGCTGCCCGGCGGCAAGGAGGCGATCCAGGACCTGGGCTGGCAGCTCGAGAACTCGAAGACCGAGCTGATCCTCACCTCGCGCCTCACCGACGTGGCCGGTCCGCGCATCCACATGCGCCCCGTCGACGGCCTGCCGATGCTGCACGTGGACCTGCCGCAGTACGCCGGCCTGAACCACACCATCAAGCGGGGGATCGACCTCTGCCTCGCGGGTCTCGCCGTGTTCCTGCTCTCCCCGGTGCTGGCCGCGGTCGCGCTCGCGGTCTTCCTCGAGGACCACGGTCCGGTGCTGTTCCGCCAGGATCGCATCGGCGTCGCGGGCGAGCGCTTCACGATGTTCAAGTTCCGCAGCATGGTCGTGGACGCGGAGGCGCAGCTCGCCAGACTCGAGCGGGACAACCAGGGCGCGGGGCTGCTCTTCAAGATGAGGAAGGACCCGCGGATCACCCGCGTCGGTGCGTTCATCCGCCGCTACTCCCTCGACGAGCTGCCGCAGCTGTTCAACGTGCTGAACGGCACGATGAGCCTCATCGGCCCGCGGCCGCCCCTGCCGCGCGAGGTCGCGGCGTACGAGGGTCGCGTGAACCGCCGGCTGCTGATCAAGCCGGGCATCACGGGCCTCTGGCAGGTGAGCGGCCGCTCGAACCTGACGTGGGAGGAGAGCGTGAAGCTCGACCTCTACTACGTGGAGAACTGGTCCATCACGACCGACTTCGTGATCCTGTTCAAGACCGTCAAAGCCGTCCTCGGCAAGGACGGCGCCTACTGACCTCCGCCCGGCCGATCCGCCGTACGGCTGCGTGACCGCTCGCGGTCCGCAGCATCCTCGCTCGGGGCGTCGAGGTGGATCGTCGGCGGCTCGATCCGGTAGACGACGGAGGCGCCGACGAGGGCCAGCAGGACCAGGGCCAGCGCCGGCCAGGCCCCGACCCAGTACCAGGTGAGCAGGGCCGCGACCGCACCGCAGCCGAGCATCCATCGGACCACGCGATCCCGAACCGCCACCGCATCCCCCGGCACGTGAGACAGGGAGCGCACCCGGCGCAACTGCACCGGGACCCCGACGCCGTCCATGATCACCCCTCCCGCTCAGCGGGTCGAAGCGACACTCCCGGTGGCGCCCTGCTCACGGCGTGTCGGACGCTCGTGCGCGATCCGGCCGGGCCCGCGCCCTCGCACGGGCCGCGCGCTTCGATAGCCTGCTGGTCGAAGGTCCCCCTCGACGACGAGACCGGATGGAGGCGAGAATCATGCCATCTCCAGCGATCGCACCGCTGCGGGTCGGGCTCGTCGACGACCACGAGGTCATCGCCGCCGCCGTGCACGCGGCGCTGCGGCAGACGCAGGAGCTCGAGCTCGTCGCGTCGGCCGCCACGGTCGACGCGCTGTTCGCCCGGGCCGCCGGGCGGCTGCACCTCGTCGTGCTCGACCTGCGCCTCGCCGACGGATCGGCCCCCGCGAACAACGTCGAGCGCCTGATGGCCGCCGGCTGCAACGTGATCGCGTTCACCAGCGGCGAGAGCCCCTACCTCCTCCGGGCGGTCGCCCGCACCCCGGTGCTCGGCATCGTGCGGAAGAGCGAGCCGCTGGACGCGCTGACGACCGCGCTGCTGCGCGCCGCGCACGGCCAGCCCGTGATCACCGCCGAGTGGGCATCGACGGTCGAGAACGATCCGCTGATCACCGACGCCCGGCTGTCGCGGCAGGAGCAGCGCATGCTCGCGCTCTTCGCGGACGGCAACACCGCGCAGGCCGTCGCCGACCAGGCCGGCATCGCCCTGTCCACGATCGAGGACTACCTCCGCCGGATCCGCGCGAAGTACGCCCGCGCGGGTCGCCCGGCCGTCACGAAGGTCGATCTGTACAAGCGCGCTGTCGAGGACGGATTCCTCCCCGCTCCGAACGTGCAGTGAGCGCCCCCGCCGACCAGCGCCTCCCGCGGACGATGCCGGCGGACGCCGCCGTACCGCCGCCCTCCTCCCTCCTGCGCCGGATCGCCGGGCAGCGGGCGGAGGAGCGGGTCTACCGCGCGCTCGCGCTCGCGTTCCTGCCGAGCGCCGTGCTGTTCGGGCTGCTGGCGGCGCCGTCGATCGCCGACCAGGAGGAGCTCTGGCCGGTCTGGTGGACGGCGTCCGCGTTCGTCGTCGGCGTGCTGCCGTCCGTCGCGCTCGGCATCGGCGCACTCCTGCTGCCGCTGTCGGTGCTCACGGTGATCGCTCGGGTGAACGTCGCGGGGACGCTGGTGGTGCTCGCATCGGTCCCGTTCGTGCTCATGCCGGTCCACCCGCTGACGGTGCCGATCTGGTTCGCGAACATCAGCGGGCTCGGGCTGATCTCGGCCGTGCTCGCCGTGGACGCGTGGGGAGCCGTCGTCGTCGCTGCTGCCGGCGCGGCGCTGACGTTCGTCGACCGGTTGCCGATCCCGACCGCGGGCGACAGCGCGGACGGGGTGCAGAGCGCGCTGTACGTCTTCCTGTTCACGCTGACGTTCATCGCGCTCGGCGTCTCGAGCCTCGCCGCCGCCCGCGCCGCGGACGTGTCCGAGGCGGCGGCCGAGGAGGCGACGGTCGCGGCGGCGGCGGACGCGGCCCGCGAGCGGGAGCGGTCGCGCATCAACGAGCTGGTCCACGACCGGGTGCTGGCGACGCTGCTCACCGCGGCGCGGGAGATCCCCGGCAGCGGCGGGCTCGAGCGGCGTGACGCGCAGCGTGCGCTGGAGGGGTTGCAGGCCCTCCTCCGCGACGACCTCGCGCCCGCGGACCTGTCCGGCGAGCTGTTCGTCTGGAAGCTGCAGGCGATCGCGACCGAGCTGCTGCCGGAGTCGCTGTTCAACTACGACCTCGACGACTCGCCGGATCTGCCGGGCGAGGCCGTGGAGGCGCTGATCGACGCCGCCGAGGAGGCGATGCGGAACTCCCGACGGCATGCCGGTCCCGCGAACCGGACGGTGCACGTGCACGTCGGCCGCGAGTCGACGGACATCGACGTGCTCGACGACGGCGTGGGCTTCGAGCGCGCGGCGGTGCCCGCCGGCCGGCTGGGACTCAGCGACAGCATCGAGGGGCGGATGCGCGCGCTGCCCGGCGGCGCGGCCTCCGTCGTGTCGCAGCCCGGCGTCGGCACCCGGGTCACGGTGCGGTGGACCCGGTGAGCGCGGCCTCCCCGCTCGTCCCCGCGGCGCGAGCGGAGTGGCTGCTCCGCTCGATCCTGAGCGGTGGTGTCGTCTACTTCGCGCTCTTCGTGCTGGTGCACCTGATCCTCGCGGTCACGTCCAGTGGCGGGAACCTGCTCGACGCCGTCTGCCTCGTGCTGGTCGTGGCGCCGCAGTGGGTCCTGATGAGGCGCGGCTCGCTGGACCTCCCCCGCGGCCAGTCGATCGGGATCGGCGTGGTGCTCGCCGCCGCCGCAGTGGTGGGGCTGGCGTCGATCGCGGACATCGCCCGACCGGACGGGTACGACGCGTGGTTCTTCGGCGCGATCGCGTTCGACCTGCTCGGGCTGTCGATCGTGGGCCGGTTCGGCACCGCGTGGCTGACGATGGTGGTGCTCGTCGTGGCGTGCGTCGGCTGGGCGGCGCTCGGCGACCGGCCGCTCGCGGTCGGCGTCGGGCTGATCGTGCGGCACATCGCGACGCTGGCCGTCGGCACGGCGCTGGCCGCGAGCCTCCGGCGCTCGAACGCGGCATCGGTGGCGTTCCGCGCGGTGCAGCGCAGGAGGCGGACGGAGGAGGACGTCGCGCGAGCCCGCGCAGGTGCCCGGCGCAGCGCGGTCGAGCAGGTGCTGGAGCAGGCCGGTCCGACGCTCCGCGCGATCGCCGAGGGCAGGCGGCTGAGCGCTGAGGACCGCAGGCAGATGATCGTGCTGGAGGGCGCGCTGCGGGATCAGATCCGCACGCCGCGGCTCAGCGCCTCCGAGCTGCGCCCCGTCATCGACTCCGCGCGGCGACGCGGGGTGAACGTGCTGCTGCTCGACGAGGCCGACGAGGCGACGGACGCGGCGCGCGCGCAGGCGGTGCACTGGCTCGCGGGCCGCCTCGAGCAGACGGTCGACGGCGGATTCGTCGGCCGCCTCCGCGACACCGCGGGCGGTGGCGTCCGCGTCAGCGCGGTCGGCGACGACCAGGGCGACGCCGAGGTCTTCCAGTAGCGCTGCACGGAGGCGCGGGAGTGCCGTCTCCGATTAGTGGGTGTGGAGGCGCAGCACGATCGGTCCCACGTCCACGGTCGCCCCGTCGCTCAGGCTGAATCCGCCGGTCGGCGCGGAGAAGTACCAGGGCCCGTCCAGCGCGGGCACGGATCCGCGGAACGAGTCCGCGTCGTACTCGTAGGTGCCGGGTGCGAGGCCGCCGATCGTCACGTACCCGCCGGTGGTCCTCGGCCCGAACGTCACCACGTCGCCGCTCGCATCGACGGCGGTCCCGGTGATCGCGGGCACCCCGGCGCCGTCCGAGATGAACCGGCCCTGGAACTCGGCGGGCTTCGGTCCGGCCTGCAGGTCGACGACGGACTGCCCCACACGGACGACGACGCCGGCGGGCTGGGACGCCGCCCGTCCGCCTCCGCTGACCACGACCGGGTAGGCCCCGGGCACCAGACCCTGCAGCGCGTAGGCACCCGAGGAGTCGACCGTGCTGGTCCGCTGCAGCAGCGCCGCGTCGCCCGCGACCACCTGCCCGCCCGCGCCGTTCGCGACCGTCCCGGTCAGCTCCAGCGCCGCCTCCGTGATGACGACGTCCGCGGTGATGGAGGTGGTCTCGGCCACCGTGGTCGCGTCGCCGATCTGCGCGAGCGCCGGATCGGCCGGCTCCGTGACCGCCCAGATCCGGTAGCGCGCACCCGGCGTCAGCCCGCCGACGCTGTACCTGCCGTCCGCAGCGGCCGTCGCCGCCCGCACGAACCGACCGGTCGAGGCCTCCTCGACCACGACCCGAACGGCTGCGGACTCCGTGCCGGCGGTGGGTTCCGGCCGGCTGACGGTGCCGTCGATGCGGCCGGCGGCCTCCACCTCGGTATCGACGCCGATCTGGCCGAGCGCCGCGGGCACCGTGAGGGGGAAGGTCTGCGGCAGCACTGCGTCGGCGGTGCGCTCCACCGGAGCGATGGCCTCCGTCTCGGGCGTGCCGCTGGCCGCGGGGGGGCTCGGCGACGCCGTGGGCACGGTCGGTGTGGGCGTGGAGGTCGCGCCGGGGATCGGGACCTCGACGGCGGCGGCACCGGAGGCGGCGGGCTCGTCGAAGCGGCCGACCTCGACGGAGTAGTCCCCCGAGTCGATGCCCGCGAAGGACCAGTCGCCCGAGCTCGACGTCGTGGTCGACGCCAGGACCGCGTCGTCCTGCTCCAGGAGCACGGGGATGCCCGCGCCGACCTGGCCGATCTCCGTGCGCACCGTCCCGGAGACCGTCGCGCCCGTGACCGGGGTCGGCAGCGTGACCGAGGTCGTGCCTCCGCTCCGGACGATCGCGTTCGCGACCGTCGGCAGGTTCGGCGCCTTCGGCACCAGCACGACGCCGTACTGGCCCGGCGTCAGCAGCATCGAGGAGAACCGGGACTTCGAGTCGAGTCGCAGGGTCTGCACGACGGAGTTGTCCGCTCGGCGGACCTGCACCGCCTGGACACCGCTGCCCGCCACCGGGCTCGTGCCGGCGATGCGGCCGGCCTCCTGCAGGCGGAAGTGCACCGGAGACGCTCCGCCCGACAGGCTGCGGGCGGTCGCGGTCGGGAGCCCCTGGTAGAACGGCGCGGCGGGCGTCGCGGCGCCGGTCGAGCTGATGATGCCGCGCACGACCGCTCTACCGTCCTGCTCGAGGATCGCGTGCTGCGAATCGGGCGTCGAGCCGGCGTAGGCGTACCCGTCGAGCGTCGCCGACACGTCGAACGTGAAGCCGCCGTTCGCGTCCGTGGTCGTCTGGACGACGGCGGTCCCTGCCGTGGTCGTCCCGGCGGTGGTCCAGAACCCGACGGGGAAGAACGCCAGCGGCTGCCCGCCGAGCGTGACGTCGCCGCGCACGGTCGTCGTCTCGCCGGAGTTGGCGGTGACGGCGGGCAGCAGTGCCGCCGCCACGATCACCACGCCGATCGTGAGCATCGCGAGCAGGTCGAAGCGCCGGCCACGCCGCGGTCGCGCGGTCTCCGCCGCGACCTCCGTCATCGTGCCCCCGTCCGACGCGCCTCCCCCGGAGCCCGTCGGGACGACAGTCAACCAGCAGATCCGGTGCGGTGCGCTCCTGCCCGGATCC
>NZ_CAXTHO010000016.1:0-36987 GCF_964244015.1 uncultured Amnibacterium sp.
CTCCTCTGCCCTCGCGGGTACCTCGAGCTCTTCGATCGCGGTCCCGTCGACCGCGCGCCGCACCGCCTTCATGCGATCTCCTCCATCGTTCCGGAGCGGATCTCGCCGCTCACCACCGCGACCCGGCCGGTCGGCGCGGCCTCCACGAGCTCCGCGAGCGCGTCGGGCACCGAGCCGACCGCCATCGGGAAGCCCGTGAGGTCGGCGACGGCCCCGACCGCGAGATGCCCGAGCCGGTCCGGCCCGATGTCGATGCCGAGCGCCCTCGCGCCGCCGAAGGTCGCGGCCGCGAGCAGCCGCTCGTGCAGATCCGCGCCCTCGTAGCCCTGCTCGCGGGCGATGCGGGCAAGTGCCGCGACGTCGGCCATCGGGTCGAGGGAGGGGCTGGAGGAGAGCGAGTCGGTGCCGACGGCGATCGGGCTGCCCTCGCGCAGGTACGCGGCGACGGGCGGCGCCTCCAGCCCGATCACCTCGTTCGACCGCGGGCAGAGGGCGACGGAGGTGCCGCGAGCGCGGAGCAGCGCCCGGTCCTCCTCCGTCATGTAGACGCCGTGCGCGACGTGGCAGTCCGGCCCCAGCACGCCGAGCCGGTCCACGAACTCGGTCGCGGAGGCGCCGTAGCCGCTCTGCCGAAGCGCGCGGAAGCTCTCGACTCCGGCGAAGTGCCAATCGGATGCGCCCGCGCGCGCTCCTTCGAAGTGCGACTCCCCCAGGTGGATGTGGAGGCGCCCGCCGTGCGCGCGCACGATGTCGGGGATGTCGAGCAGCGGCTCCGCATCGAGCGAATACGGCGCATGCGGCGACAGCCCGGACCCCGGCGAGGTCGGCACGCGCTCGAGGTCCGCGATGACCCGGTCGCGGCCGCCGCGGCGCCACGCGCTGTTCGACCAGTTCATCACCTCCCAGTAGGCGATGCCGTGCAGGCCGGCGTCGGCGAGCGCGGACACCGCGCCCACGTCGGTGACGATGTCCGCGACGACGGTGACCCCGGCGGCGAGCAGCGCGCGTGCCCCCTCCGCCGCGGCCCCGCCCCAGTCCTGATCGCCGCGGTCGTACACGGCCGAGAAGGCGACGGCCCAGTCGTCGAAGCCGTGGTACCGACCCCGACCGATCTCCCCCATCCGGGAGTACTGGAGGTGGGTGTGCGCATTGACGAGCCCCGGCGTGAGGACGCCGTCGAGATGCCGTTCGACGATGGCGCGGCCGTCGTCCAGGAGGTGGTCGAGCACCCACGCGCGCGTGCCGACGTGGATGATGCGGCCGTCGTACACGGCGACCGCCCCGTCGAGCAGCGGCGGCGCCGTCATCGGCACGACCAGGTCAGCGGAGTACACGGTGACCACGTGCTGAGCCTAGAGCGGGCGGATCCGAGCGGCCCAGGGCCATCCGCGTCAGAAGGGGCAGTCGTCCGGATCGAGGAACTCGGGCGGCACCGGGGTCGGTTCCGGCGGATCGTGCGGTCGGGTGACGTACCGGTTGCCCGATGCGGTGGTGAAGATCGCGGTGCGGTCCTTCAACATCCCGATATCGGTCTCGCCGGCCGTCTTCGCGCCGTGGTCGAAGTGCGAGAGCAGCATGAGGTTGTCGATCGCCGTGTCGCCCTGCTCGCCGTGCAGCCAGAAGGAGCGGTTGTGGTCGACCTCGGTGTCCGCCGGGTCCCGCGAGCACCCGGGACCCCGCCCGCCACCATCGAGGAGGCGGAGGAGGGTTCGCATGTCCGCGGTCGGCCGGTACTTCTTGCGACCGACGTTGATGACCGCGCCGGTGAAGGGGTCGGTCAGCACGCGGATCCAGCTCTTCGCCTCGCCGGCCAGCTTGAGGGCCGTCCTGATCCCGATGGGTCCGTAGCCCTGCAGGATCGGCGGGACGTCCGAGTGACCGAGGGCGGTCATCGCCGGGATCAGGATCGCGATCTTCGGCTGGACCCCGCGCCGGTCCGGGACCAGCGCGTCGGGGCGGGCGTTGTCCCTCGCGAGCGCGTCGATCAGGCCGTCCTGGAAGACGTCCGCCCGGAGCACGCCGATCCCGCCGCCGTCCTTCGACCGCTGCCGTTCCCGGACCGCGGCCTTCTGCAGCTGGTGGTCGATCGCCTTCAGCGCGGTCATCGGCAGGTAGGCGCTCAGCCAGCCCATCCCGTCGCGCCCCGATTCGATCGTGACGGCACGACGGCGAAGCGCCGCCTCGTGCCGGTCGTCGGCGGTCGATGCCTGCAGCCGCTCCGCGAGGCGCCGGAGCGCGTCCTTCACCAGGACGGTCGGGGTCTCGTCGAGCACGGTCACGGCTCCCTCGTCGAACGCGGGCAGCACGTCGTCGTGGAGGCCGTCGATCGCCGCGTGCACCGCCTGCATGGACCGCCACGGCACCTTCGCCGCCTGGAACGTCGCCCAGACCCCCGGCAGCGACTGCTCGATCCGATGGGCGGCGTGGACGATGTTCTTGGCCGTCGACCCCGCGACGCCGAGGGTGAGACCGAGGTCCTGGAAGAAGCCGCCCAGGTAGTGGGTGTCCGAGACGCCC
This sequence comes from uncultured Amnibacterium sp., assembly GCF_964244015.1. Lineage (NCBI taxonomy): Bacteria > Bacillati > Actinomycetota > Actinomycetes > Micrococcales > Microbacteriaceae > Amnibacterium > uncultured Amnibacterium sp. Next base: position 2,518 of record NZ_CAXTHO010000016.1, read on the forward strand.
TCCCCTTCGACCGCCTGGGCGAGCCGCCACGCGGCGACCGCGGCGCGGACCCGGCGGAACTCCGCACGGTGCAGGAACATCTGCTGCTCGCCGGCAACCGCGAGCGCCTCGAACACCGGATCCGGTTCGGGCTTTGCATTCGGTGCGACCGGGAGCGTCGCGACCTCCGCCGGATCGACCGCCCACCGTTCGATCACCTCGAAGCCGAGCCGCCAGGACGCCGGATCCAGACCCGCAGCCGCTGCCTCCTCCAGCGCCCACGCCCGCGTCTCCTCGACCACACCGCGCAGATCCAAGTGGTGATCCCCGGCCCCGTCACGAGGGACCGCGTGGAGACGCTGCACCATCAGCTCGGGGATGAGCGGGCTGCCACCCATCCAGACGCGCTCCGCCACCCGGGCGACCCGGGACCCGTCCGAGAGAGCGAGGATGCGAACCGACTCCGGCAGCACCGCCCAGAAGTCATCGATCGAGCTGAGCCCTGTCACCCCGGCGCGGCGCTGCTCCGAACCGTCCCCCTGCCGCTCCGCCATGCGAACATACTAACGAATGTCGCTGACAGATGTCTGTGTAGTATCGTTGCTGTGTTCGATATCGAAGCGGGTCCGTCGCCACCCGACCGGTGCGGACGGAACCGGGCCACCGATATCCGCCCCCATCGCGAGCGCGGCCACATGCCGGTCGGTCGCCTCCGGCAGCACGTGGACGCCCGGCGGGAAGCGGTCGCCGGAGAGCAGCGCCGCGATGGCTGCCAGCTGCACCGCGAAGGACAGATCCATGACGTCGATCGGGTTGCCCTCGCCGGCGACGATGTTCACGCTGTCGCCGCCGGCCAGCAGCCGGACGGATCCGCCGCCCGGCAGGTGCAGGCGCTCGACGTGCGGCGCCAGCCGCTCGATTCGCGTCCCGGCCGGCGGCAGGACCTCCTCAGGCGCCCCTCCGGCGACCGCGATCACCGCGTCGTCGCGGCAGGCCGCGAGCACGGCCGCGTCGATCGTGCGCGGCACCCCGGTCGCCGACACGATCAGATCCGCGTCGCCGACCGCGTCATCGATCGACGCGGTCGCGTATCCCGCGAAGCGGGCCGCGAGCGCGCGCCGCGGGTCCGTGTCGACGACCGTGACGGTCGCGCCGAGGACACGGAGGCGCTCCGCGACCCCCTCGCCCACCGGGCCGAAGCCGACGACGACGACGCGGTCGCCGAAGAGGTCGTCGTCGAGCGTGCGGACGATCGCGAGCACGCACGTCTCCCCCGTGCCGTGCCGGTTGTCGAACCAGGCCTTCGTGACCGCGTCGTTCGCGGCGATCAACGGCACGGCGAGCGCGCCGTCTGCGGCCATCGCGCGCAGGGGCGCGACTCCGCTCGTCGTCTCCTCGGTCGCGCCGATCAGCCCGGCCACGATCTCGGGCCGCTCGGCGTGCGCGAGGCGGATCACGTGCGCGCCGTCGTCGACGAGCAGATGCGGACGGCCGTCGAGGAGGGCGAGCGCGTGCCGCCGCTCCTCGTCCGGCGTGGCCGTGGAGGAGGCGTGGATCGCGACCCCGCGTGCAGCGAGCTCCGCGGCGACGGCGTCGTCGGTCTCGGCGGCGAACGCGAAGACCGACACCTCGGCGCCCGCCTCGGCGAGGAGCAGTGCGAGCACCGCCGTCTTCGGCTCGAGCACCAGCGAGATCGCGATGCGGAGGCCGACGACACGGTCGCCGAGCTCGGCAGCCGTTGCGCGGGTGGTGGGCATCCAGTGCGCCGCCCGGTCGAGGCGGTCCGCGACGGAGGTCGGGATCCGGCCGGGCGGGCGGATCCCGGCGTGGTCGACCACGACGTCGGCGTGCGCGTCTTCCCGCGCCCCGAACCCGAGCAGCAGCGCGCGGGTCGCCTCCGGCACCTCGCCCTCGAACCGGAATGCGCGGCCGGCGATCCCGAGGTTCGTGGCGGCCGAGAACGCGACGAGCGGTCGGATCGGCGACTCCTCCACTCGACGGCCCGGCACGGCAGCGAGCCTATTGATCGCGGGACCGGCGGATCGCATGGACCGGCAGGATTGCCGCATGGCCGAGAGCGCACGCCCGCTGAAGTTCACCACCCGCGCCGTGATCGCCGGGCGGCCCGCCGCCGGGCCCGATGCGCCGCTGAACACGCCGCTGGTGCTCGCCTCCACCTACGGGTCGTTCGGCGAGCTCGAGTACGGCCGGTACGGCAACCCGACCTGGACCGCGTTCGAGACGGCGCTCGGCGACCTGGAGGGGGGCGCCTGCGTCTCGTTCGCCTCGGGGATGGCCGCGATCGCCGCGGTACTCGACCTGGTACCGACCGGCGGCACCGTCGTCGCGCCGCGGCACTCCTACACCGGCACGGTCGGGCGGCTCCGCGAGCTGGAGGAGCGCGGCCTGCTGCGCACCGTGTGGGTCGACATCACCGACACCGCGGCGGTCGTCGAGGCGGCGAGGGGAGCCTCCCTCGTGTGGCTGGAGTCGCCGACGAACCCCGCGCTCGAGGTCGCCGATATCCCCGCGATCGTGCGGGGGGCGCACGCGGTCGACGCGCTCGTCGCGGTCGACAACACGTTCGCGACGCCGCTGCTGCAGCGACCGCTCGAGCACGGGGCCGACCTCGTCGTGCACGCGGTGACCAAGTACCTCGCGGGCCACAGCGATCTGCTGATGGGCGCCGTCGTGACCGGCGACGCGGCCCTCGCGGAGCGCGTCACGCGCTCCCGCACGCTGGGTGGGGCGATCCCGTCGGCGTTCGAGGCGTACCTGGCGCTCCGCGGCCTCCGCACGCTGGCGGTGCGGCTCGAGCGCGCGCAGGCGACCGCGCAGCGGCTGGTCCGGGCGCTGGAGGGGCATGCGGGCGTCGCCGAGACCCGCTACCCGGGGTTCGGCGCGATCGTCTCGATCGTGCTGAAGGACGCGGCCGCGGCGGACGCGCTCGTGCGGGGCGTGCGGCTCTGGCGCGCGGCGACGAGCCTCGGCGGCGTCGAGTCCACGCTCGAGCGCCGGCGCCGCTGGTCCGGGGAGGCACCGACGATCCCGGAGGGGCTCGTGCGGCTCTCGGTCGGGCTCGAGGACCCGGAGGACCTCTGGGACGACCTGGCCCAGGCGCTGCCGTAAAGACCGCGTAGCGGTTCACGGACGCGTCGTAGGGAACGCGTAAAGACCGGTGTCCAGCGCGGTCGTGGACCGCTTCGATCGCTCCCCGTGCTCGATGTCCTCTATCTCCTCGGCGTGCTCGTCCTCGCCGGCCTCACCGCGCTGACCGCACGAGCGGCGGCGAAGCGATGATCGTCTTCGACCTCATCGCCGCGGTGCTCGCCGTTGCCGCGATCGCGTACTGCGTGTTCGCCCTCGTGAAGCCGGAACGGTTCTGATCCATGGACGGTCTCCTCTTCGCCCTCACCCTCCTGACGCTCGTCGTCGCCCTGGTCGCCTTCGGCTGGCCGCTGTCCACCTGGATGGCGCGCACCTACACGACGGGCACGGACTGGCGCATCGAACGCGGCGTCTACCGCGTCCTCGGCGTCGACGCACGCGCCGAGCAGCGGTGGCCGAACTACTTCCGCGGGATCCTCGCGATCTCCGTCCTCGGCGTCCTGTTCCTCTACGGCCTGCAGCGGGTCCAGACGGTGCTGCCGTACGCGCTCGGCCTGCCGGCGGTACCGGAGGGGCTCGCGTTCAACACCGCGATCTCCTTCGTCACCAACACGAACTGGCAGTCGTACTCGCCCGAGCTCACGATGGGCTACACGGCGCAGGTCGCCGGGCTGGCCGTGCAGAACTTCCTGTCCGCAGCGATCGGCATCGCCGTGGCGATCGCGCTGGTGCGCGGCATCGCCGCGAAGAACTCCGGCACGATCGGCAACGTCTGGGTCGACCTGGTCAGGACGCTGACGCGCGTGCTCATCCCCATCGCCTTCGTCGCCGCGATCGTGCTGATCGCGACCGGGGTGATCCAGAACCTGAACGGGTTCCAGACCGTCTCCACGCTGACCGGCGGCTCCGCCACGATCCCCGGCGGCCCGACCGCGTCGCAGGAGGCGATCAAGCAGCTCGGCACGAACGGCGGCGGGTTCTTCAACGCGAACTCCGCCCACCCGTTCGAGAACCCGACCGGCTTCTCGAACCTGTTCGCCAACGTCCTGATGCTGCTGATCCCGTTCGCCCTCACCCGGACCTACGGGCTGATGGTCGGCGACCGCCGCCAGGGCGGCGCGGTGCTGGCGACGATGGTCCTGCTGTTCGCGATCGTCCTGACCGCGATGAGCGCCGCCGAGCTGGGCGGTGCCGGTTCGGCCACGAACGCCGCCGGTGGCGCGATGGAGGGGAAGGAGCAGCGCTTCGGCCTGCTCACCTCCGTGCTGTTCGCGACCTCGACGACCCTCACCTCCACGGGGGCGGTGAACTCGATGCACGACTCGTTCACCCCGCTCGCCGGCCTCGTGACGATGGTCAACATGATGTTCGGCGAGCTCGCGCCCGGCGGCGTCGGCTCGGGGCTCTACGGCTTCCTGATCATCGCGATCCTGGCCGTCTTCCTCGCCGGCCTGATGATCGGGCGCACGCCGTCGTACCTCGGCAAGCAGATCGGGGGCCGGGAGATCACCTTCGTGAGCCTCTACATCCTGACCACGCCCGCGATCATCCTGACCGGGCTGGGGCTCACGTTCGCGATCCCCGCGGTCTCCGCCGACGTGTCGAGCACGTCCATCTACAACCCCGGACCGCACGGCTTCTCGGAGGTGCTGTACGCGTTCACCTCCGCGGGGAACAACAACGGCTCCGCGTTCGGTGGGCTCACCGCGAACACCCCGTGGCTGAACGCCGCGCTCGGCGCTGCGATGTGGCTCGGCCGGTACCTGCCGATCGTGTTCGTGCTGGCACTCGCCGGCTCGTTCGCGAACCAGGAGCCGCGGCCGACGTCCTCGGGGACGCTGGTCACGCACCGGCCGCAGTTCGTCCTCCTCACGGCGGGCACCGTGCTCATCGTGGCCGCACTCACCTACTTCCCGGTCCTCGCTCTCGGACCGCTCGCCGAAGGACTCGCGTCATGACCACCACCACAGCAGCTCGCCCGGAGGAGCACGTCGACACGCGTGCGCCGAAGGGGGCCTTCAGCGCCTCCCAGCTGGTGAAGAACCTGCCGGACGCGTTCCGCAAGCTGAACCCCCGGGACATGGCCCACAACCCGGTGATGTTCATCGTCGAGATCGGCGCGCTGCTCACCACGATCCTCGCGATCGCGCTGCCGTTCAGCGGGACGGGCTCGGACAGCACCACGATCGGCTTCACCTGGGCGATCGCGGTCTGGCTGTGGCTGACCGTGCTGTTCGCGACGCTCGCGGAGGCCGTGGCGGAGGGCCGCGGCCGCGCGCAGGCCGCCTCCCTCCGGGCCACCCGGACGACCACGATGGCGAACCGGGTCACCGGCTACGACGCCGTGAAGGACCCGGGCGCGGTCTCGACCGCGACCGAATCCGTCGCCTCCGCCGATCTGCGGCAGGGCGACGTGGTGCTGATCGTCGAGGGCGAGGTGATCCCGGGCGACGGCGACATCGTCGCCGGCATCGCATCCGTCGACGAGTCCGCGATCACCGGCGAGTCCGCCCCGGTCGTCCGCGAGTCCGGCGGCGACCGCAGCGCGGTCACCGGCGGCACCCGGGTGCTCTCGGACCGGATCGTGGTGCAGATCACGAGCAAGCCGGGCGAGACGTTCGTCGACCGGATGATCGCGCTCGTCGAGGGCGCCGTGCGGCAGAAGACGCCGAACGAGCTCGCGCTCTCGGTACTGCTCGCGAGCCTCACGATCGTGTTCCTGATCGTCGTGCTCGCCCTCGGCCCGGTGTCCGGCTTCCAGGACGCGGCGCCCAGCGTCGCGGTGCTCATCGCACTGCTCGTCTGCCTGATCCCGACCACGATCGGCGCGCTGCTGTCCGCGATCGGCATCGCCGGCATGGACCGGCTGGTGCAGCGCAACGTGCTCGCCACGTCCGGCCGTGCGGTCGAGGCGGCCGGCGACGTGACGACGCTGCTGCTCGACAAGACCGGCACGATCACCTACGGCAACCGCCGCGCGGTCGCCTTCCTCCCGCTGCCCGGCGTCGACGAGGCCCGGCTGACGGAGGCGGCGGCGCTGTCCTCGATCGCCGACCCGACCCCGGAGGGCGCCAGCGTCGTCGAGCTCGCCGGCGAACGCGGCTTCGTACCGACCGAGGCGCCCGGACGCACGGTCGTGCCGTTCACGGCGCAGACCCGGATGAGCGGCATCGACGAGGCCGACGGGCGCGCGCTGCGCAAGGGCGCCTCCGCCAGCGTGCTCGACTGGGTGCACGAGCACGGATCGGTGGCCCCTGCGGTCGCCGCGGCGCTCGACGATCGCGTCCGCGGCATCTCGGAGCAGGGCGGCACGCCGCTCGCGGTCGCCGAGCTGGACGTCGACGGCACCGCTCGCCTGCTCGGCGTGATCCACCTGAAGGACGTCGTGAAGGCGGGCCTCGTGGAGCGGTTCGCGGCCCTGCGCTCGATGGGCATCCGCACGATCATGGTGACCGGCGACAACCCGATGACGGCGGCCGCGATCGCCGCCGAGGCCGGGGTGGACGACTTCCTGGCCGAGGCCACGCCGGAGGACAAGCTGGCGCTGATCCGCAAGGAGCAGGAGGGCGGCCGGCTGGTCGCGATGACCGGTGACGGCACGAACGACGCGCCCGCGCTCGCGCAGGCCGATGTCGGCGTCGCGATGAACACCGGCACCTCCGCCGCGAAGGAGGCCGGCAACATGGTCGACCTCGACAGCGACCCGACGAAGCTCATCGACATCGTGACGATCGGCAAGCAGCTGCTCATCACCCGCGGTGCGCTCACGACGTTCTCGATCGCGAACGACGTCGCGAAGTACTTCGCGATCATCCCCGCGATGTTCGTCGGCGTCTTCCCGGGGCTGGCGGTCATCAACGTGATGGGCCTGCACTCCCCCTCCTCGGCGATCCTGTCCGCGGTGATCTTCAACGCGCTCGTGATCGTGGCGCTGATCCCGCTGGCGCTCCGCGGCGTGCGCTACCGCCCCTCGTCCGCCTCCGCGCTGCTCGGCCGCAACCTGCTGCTGTACGGCATCGGCGGCGTGATCGCCCCCTTCATCGGCATCAAGCTCATCGACCTCGTCGTGAGCCTGATCCCCGGCTTCTGACCCGTACAAGGAACCCACCATGTCTTCCGTCCTCACCCGCGGCTCCGTCCGCACGTGGACCGTCGCGCTGCGCCTGCTGGTGCTCGCCGTCGTCGCCACGATCGTCTACACGGCCGTCATCACGGTCATCGGCCAGGTCGCTCTGGGGGCGAAGGCGAACGGCACGCTCGTCACCTCCGGAGGCAAGACCGTCGGCTCGGCGCTGATCGGCCAGTCGTTCACCGACAAGGACGGGAACGCGCTGCCGGAATGGTTCCAGTCGCGGCCCTCCGCGGCCGGCGACGGCTACGACGGCGGCGGGTCCAGCGGCAGCAACCTCGGCCCCAACAACCCCGACCTGCTGAAGGCGATCCAGGATCGCAAGGCCGCGATCATCGAGGACGACGGTCCGGGCACGGTGCCCGTCGACGCGCTGACCGCCTCCGGCTCGGGGCTCGACCCGCACATCTCCGAGGCGTACGCGCTGCGGCAGGTCGACCGGGTCGCGACGGCCCGCGGCCTCTCCGCGACCGACGTCCGCGCCCTCGTGGAGCGATCCGTGCAGGCGCCGGACCTCGGCTTCCTCGGGCAGCCGACGGTCAACGTGCTGCAGCTGAACATCGCGCTCGCGCAGCGCTGATGGGTCTGTTTCGTCTTTCAGGAGTTCCGGCGCGGCTCCGCCGCCGCCGGAACTCCTGAAAGACGAAAGAGAATGAGCGCATGTCCCGGGGTCGCCTGCTCGTCTTCCTCGGCGCCGCCCCCGGCGTCGGGAAGACCTACGCCATGCTCGAGGAGGCCCACCGCCTCCAGAGCGAAGGCAGGGACGTCGCGGTCGCCGTCGTGCTCGACCACGGGCGCCGCGCGACCGCGTCGCTCGCCGCGGGCCTCGAGAGCATTCCTCCGCGGATCGTGCAGCACGGGGGTCTGCGGCTGGAGGAGGTCGACCTCGACGCCGTGATCGCGCGTCGACCGCAGGTCGCGCTGGTCGACGAGCTGGCGCACACCAACGCGCCCGGCTCCGAGCACGCGAAGCGCTGGGAGGACGTCGAGACCCTGCTCGACGCCGGCATCGACGTGCTGTCGACCGTGAACATCCAGCACATCGCCTCCCTCAACGACGTCGTCGAGCGGATCACCGGCATCCCGCAGCGCGAGACGATCCCGGACCAGGTGCTGCGCCACGCGGACCGGATCGAGCTCGTCGACCTCGCCCCGCAGGCGCTGCGCGACCGGCTGACCGCCGGACAGGTCTACCCGGCCACCCGCATCGACGCGGCGCTGTCGAACTACTTCCGCGTCGGCAACCTGACCGCGCTGCGCGAGCTCGCCCTGCTCTGGCTCGCGGACGAGGTCGAGAGCGCCCTGCAGCGGTACCGCGCCGAGCACGGGATCAACCAGTCGTGGGAGGCGCGGGAGCGGGTCGTGGTCGCGCTGACCGGCGGCACGGAGGGCGAGACCCTCCTCCGCCGCGGCGCCCGGATCGCGGCCCGCTCCGGCGCGGGTGAGCTGCTCGCGGTGCACGTGTCGAGCGAGGACGGGCTCGCGGCTCCCGATCCCGCCGCCCTCGCCTCCCAGCGGGTCCTCGTGGAGCAGCTCGGCGGCACGTTCCACGAGCTCGTCGGCGACGACATCACGACGGCGCTGATCGGCTTCGCCCGCTCGGTGAACGCCACGCAGCTCGTGATCGGGGTCTCCCGCCGGTCGCGGCTGATCGCGCTGCTCACCGGGCCGGGCACCTCGTCCCGGGTGATCCGCGCCTCCGGCGACATCGACGTCCACATGGTGACCCACAGCGCGGCCGGCCGGCGCAGCACGCTGCTGCCGCGCGGCCGCGGCGCGCTGTCGCGGCGCCGCCGGGTGCTCGGCTTCGTCATGGCGCTGGTCGGCGGCCCGGCGCTCACCGGCCTGCTGTCCGTGACCCGGTCCGGCGAGAGCCTCACCGCGGAGGCGCTCGGCTACCAGCTGCTGGTCATCCTGGTCGCCCTGATCGGCGGCGCCTGGCCCGCCGCGTTCGCCGCCGTCCTGTCCGGGCTGACCCTCGACTACCTCTTCGCGGATCCCCTGTTCACCTTCACGATCGCGCGGCCCGAGCACTTCATCGCGCTGCTGCTCTACCTCGCGAACGGCCTGCTCGTCAGCTTCGTCGTCGACCGGGCGGCGCGGCTGACCAGGATCGCGCGGCGCTCGGCGAGCGAGTCGGAGGTGCTCGCGACGATCGCCGGCGGCGTGCTGCGCGGGATCGACGCGGGCGAAGCGCTGCTCGACCGCACCCGGGAGGCGTTCGGCATGGCCTCGGTGCGGCTCGTCGTGGACGGCCGGATCGTGGAGGAGCACGGTGAGATCGGCGCCGAGGGCGTCACCACCCGGGTCCCGGTGGACGACACGACCTCCCTCGAGCTCGTGGGGAGGGCGCTCGAGCCCTCCGACCGCCGGATCCTGAACGTGGTCGCGACCCAGCTGGGCGTCGCGCTCGAGCACCGGTCGCTGACCGACACCGCGCGGCGCCTGCAGCCGCTGGCGGAGGTCGACCGGGTTCGGTCCGCCCTGCTCGCCGCGGTGGGCCACGACCTCCGCCGGCCGCTCGCGGTCGCGACGGCGGCCGTGTCGAGCCTGCGCTCCTCCGGCGACCGGCTCTCCTCCACGGACCGGACGCAGCTGCTCGAGAGCGCCGAGCGGAGCCTCGGGAACCTCGCGCACCTCGTCACCGACCTGCTCGACGTCAGCCGGGTGCAGGCGGGCGCGCTGGCGGTGTCGCTCGAGTCCCTCGACGTCGCGGACGTGCTGCCCGCCGTGCTCGCCGACCTCGACGCCGGCCCGGCGGAGGTGACGCTGGACGTGCCGGAGGCGCTGCCACCCGTCCGCGCGGACCCGGTGCTGCTGCAGCGGGTGCTCGCGAACCTGCTCTCGAACGCGCTCCGCTACTCCCCCGACGGTCGGCCGCCCGAGCTCGCGCTGTCGACCTTCGGCGCCGTGCTGCAGGCACGCGTCATCGACCACGGGCCGGGCATCGACGAGGAGCGGCGCGAGCGGATGTTCGAACCGTTCCAGCACACCTCCGACACCGCCGACACGGGCGGGATCGGGTTGGGGCTCGCGCTGTCGCGGGGCTTCGCGGAGGGGATGGGTGCGACCCTCGAGGCCGAGGACACCCCGGGAGGCGGGCTGACGATGGTGCTCGAGCTGCCCGTCGACGCGACGGTGCGCGAACCGGCGGACGCATGAGGGTGCTGGTCGCGGACGACGATCCGCAGATCCTGAAGGCCCTGCGGATCATCCTGACCGCGCACGGCTACGACGTGTCGACCGCGCGGGACGGCCGGGAGGCGATCGACGTCGCCGCCCACGACCGGCCCGACGTCATCGTGCTCGACCTCGGCATGCCGCGACTCGACGGCGTCGGCGTGATCGAGGCCGTGCGGGGCTGGACGACCACCCCGATCCTCGTGGTGTCGGGCCGCACCGACACCTCCGGCAAGGTCGACGCGCTCGACTCGGGCGCCGACGACTACGTCACGAAGCCGTTCGCGACGGAGGAGCTGCTGGCGCGTATCCGCGCGCTGACGCGGCGCGCGCCCGAGGCGGCGGACGAGCCGATCATCGCGTTCGGCGAGGTCGTGATCGACCTCGCCGCGCGGCGCGTGCAGCGCGCGGGGCAGGAGGTGCGGCTCACGCCGACCGAGTGGGCGGTGCTCGAGCAGCTCGTGCGCAACCCGCGGCGGCTCGTGACCCAGCAGACCCTGCTCACCTCGGTCTGGGGCCCGACCCACACCCGCGACTCCGGCTACCTCCGGATCTACCTCGGCACCCTGCGGAAGAAGCTCGAGGTCGAACCCTCCCGCCCCCGGCACCTGATCACGGAGCCGGGCATCGGCTACCGCTTCCTCCCGGACTGAACGCCGCCCGCCGGCCGCCACCCGCTGGTCGAGGTGCGAGCGCAGCGAGCCTCGAGACCACCCCGGACCGTGCGGACGGTCGCCCGGCTTCCTGGTGGCCCCTTCGAGAGCCTCAGGACATCGCTCGAGACGGCGCTGGCGCGCCTCCTCGACCAGCGGGCTGCGCCCGCATCGTTGAGACGTCGAGCACCCGGGCGCACATGAGTGGATGTGCGCACCAGAGTCGTGTCCTCCGTCGTCATCGCCGTGATCGCCGTCGCCGCGCTCGCGGGCTGCACCGCGGGCGGCGGCTCGGGCGGCGCCTCGGGCACGTCCGCCGCCGGGTACGTCGCGGACGGCGGGACCGCCGCCAGCTCCGCGTCCGGCGCCTCGGCGAAAGCCGCCTCCGCCGATCGCTCCATCGTCACGACCGGGTCGCTGCGACTCGTGTCGAAGGATCCGATCGCGGCGGCGGGCCGGGTCACCGACCTCGTCGAGGCGGCGGGGGGACGAGTCGCCCGCAGCGCGGAGGACCCCTCCGGCAGCGCCTCCGCCCGCCTCACCCTGCGGATCCCGGCGGCCGCGTTCCAGCGGACGCTCGACGCGATCGAGCAGGAGGGGCAGCTGCGGGACGTCTCGATCGGCGCGACCGACGTGACGGCGCGGGTGACCGACTACGGGGTGCGGATCGCGAACCTGCGCACCTCCATCGGGCGGCTGCAGCAGCTGCTTCGCACGGCGACCTCCAGTTCCGCGCTCGTCGAGATCGAGGGCGCGCTGACCGACCGGCAGGGCACGCTCGAGCAGCTGCTCGCCCAGCAGCGCACCCTGGCGGACCAGGTCACCTATGCCACCCTCACGGTCTCGATCGTGGTGCCCGCCGCTGCGCCGGAGCGGGGCCCGGCGGACTTCGTCGGCGGACTGGTCACGGGTGCGGATTCGCTCGCGGCGACCCTCGGCGGGCTCGCGATCGCGCTCGGCGTCGCGCTGCCGTGGGTGGTCGTGCTCGGTGCGCTCGGCGGCGTCGCGGCCCTGGTCGTGCGGGCGGTCCGGAGGCGGGCGCGACCCACCTCGGCGTGATCGCCCTTCCCCTCGCGCCATCGCGCTGGGACGATGCCGCGATGACCGAGCCGCCGAGCGACGCCGAGCTGCTGTCGCGCAGCGGGCCGGACGCGCAGGCCGCGTTCGGCGAGGTCGTGCACCGGCACGGCGGGCCGCTCTACGCGATCGCCTACCGCTTCGTCGAGTCGGTGCCCGACGCCGAGGAGGTGGTGCAGGACGCGTTCCTGCTGCTGTGGCGCAAGCGGGGCCGCATCCACCTGGTCGGTGATTCCGCGCTGCCGTGGCTGATCGTGTCGGTGAAGCACCTCGCGGCCAACCGCCGCCGCGCTCGGATCCGCCGCGTGCTGCACGAGACCGCGGCGGCGCGGGAGCCGCACTTCGCCGCCCTCGACGAGGACCGCAGCGACGTCGCCGACCTCCTGCGGCGGGCGTTCGACGCGCTGCCGCCGCTCGACGCGCAGGTGGCGAGGCTCTGCCTGGTCGAGGACGTCGCCTATGCGGAGGCGGCGCAGCGGCTCGGGCTGAGCGAGGGCGCGGTGCGGAATCGGCTGAGCCGCACCCGCGCCCGCCTCAGGAAGGACCTGCACGAGCGCGGGATGGAGGACGGGCGATGAACGACGACCTCCCCACACCGGAGGGGCTCGGCCGCATCGAGCGCGGCGTGCAGCGCCGGATCGACCGGCGCCGGCAGGTGGCGCGGCAGATCGCCGGGGCGTCGGTCGCCGTGCTGCTCGCGGTCGGCGGCGTGGCGCTCGTGCGGCCGTTCCTGGTGTTCTCGAGCGGCGGCAGCGCCAGTAGCGCCGGCGGCGGATACGAGGCCGGCTCCTCCGCGGGGCGCACCTCGACGGTGCTCTGCCACGAGGGCGCCACGACGAGGACGGTCGAGGCCCACGGCACCCTGCCGGCCGCCGCGATCGCCGCCTGCACCTCGGTGGCCCGGCGGACGGCGTCGAGCGCGCGTCCCGGCGACCTGCCGGCCACCCCTTCCCCGTCCGCGACCCCCGTGCTCTGCGAGTCGTCGAAGGGGACGCTGCACGTCTACCTCGACGACGCAGCGACCTGCGCGACCCACGACCTCCTACCCTTCCCCGGCTGAGGACCCTCCGTTTTGTAGGAAGGTCCTGCCTACAAAACGGAGCTTCTCGGCCGGAGCGCAGGCTCGAGGCGCCCTCGCGGGGCGCAGCGATAAGTGCTGCAAGGATCGAGCCATGGCGATTCGAACGTTCGGGGCCGAGCTGCCCGCCTGGGTCGATGAGGAGCTGGAGGCGGCGCGCGCCGGCCTCGGCACGGACGAGGGGCGGATGGGCCTCCTGAACCGACTCGCGGAGCGGAACGTGGCGGAGGGCAGCGGCGGGCCGTTCTCCGCGCTGACCGTGCACTCCGGCACCGGTGAGGTCGTCGCCGCGGGCGTGAACCTCGTGCTCGCCTCCGGGCTCTCCTCGATGCACGCGGAGGTCGTCACGATCTCCGTCACGCAGGCTCGACTCGGCACCTGGGACCTCGGCTCGCTCGAGGATCCGCTCGAGCTCTGGGTCAACTGGCGGCCCTGCGCCATGTGCTACGGCGCCACCCTGTGGTCGGGCGTGCGGGGGCTCGTCATCGCGGGCGACGGACCGGAGCTGGAGGCGCTGACCGGTTTCGACGAGGGGCCGATGCGCGACGACTGGGCCGGGCAGCTCGAGCAGCGCGGCATCGCCGTCCGCGTCGGAGTGCTGCGGGACGAGGCCGTCGCCGTGTTCGAGCGGTACGGCGCGAACACCGCCAAGACCGTCTACAACGCGAGGACCTCGAAGGCGTGACCGACGTCACGGTCGTCGGCGCCGGGATCAGCGGCATCGCCTGCGCGCAGCGCTGCGTCGCCGCCGGCCTCTCGGTCCGGGTGCTGGACCGCGGCCGTCGCGCCGGCGGCCGGCTCGCCGCCCGCACGGTCGACGGCCATGCGGCCGACCTCGGCGCCCCCTACGCGACCGTGTCGGACGACCGTTTCCGCGCCGTCGTCGACGACTGGCTGGGGCGCGGGCTGCTGCGCGAGTGGACCGACACCTTCCGCGTCGCCGGACCGGACGGCCTCGGCGAGGCGAAGACGGGCCCGATGCGGTACGCGGCACCCGGTGCGATGCGCAGCCTCGTCGACGACCTCGCGACCGGGATCGAGATCGAGCAGCGGGTCGTCGGTCCGATCCCGGCCGACCTGGTGGTGGAGGGGGCGGCGTCGCGCGTCGTCGTGCTCGCGATGCCGGGTCCGCAGGCGGTCCGCCTCCTGCAGCCGGACCATCCGGAGCTCGCCGCGGCCGCCGATCAGCCGTTCGCGGCCGGGATCGCGGTCGTCGCGCGCTTCGCCGAGCGGACGTGGCCGGAGTTCGACGCCGCGTTCGTCTCCGACCTGCCGATCCGGTGGCTCGCCGACGACGGCCGCAGCCACGGCGACGGCGCCCCCGTGCTCGTCGCGCACACGACGGCCGATTTCGGCGGCCAGCACCTCGAGGACCCCGACGCGGTGATCGAGCCGGTGCTGGGCGCGATGCGGCAGGCACTCGGCGTCGGGCTCGAGCCCGTCGACGTGCGCGCGCACCGCTGGACGTTCGCGCAGCCGACCGCCCCCCGAGACCGCACCTTCCTGCTCGAGGCCTCCGGGATCGGCCTCTGCGGCGACGGCTGGAGCGAGAAGAGCAAGGTGGAGGCGGCGTGGCTCTCGGGCGACGATCTGGGCGCCGCGGTCGTGGAGCGCCTCGCCTGATTCCGTTTCGAAGGAGTTTCGGCGCGGGAGACGCCGAATCTCCTTCAAAACGGAAGGGGTGACGACATGTCGGGGCGCCGACCACCTTCACGATGAAGCTCAGGCGCGGTCGCGGGACTGGGCCTTCAGGGCGCGCTCGGTGCGGCTGAGGTTCTCCGCGATGATGCGGCGGAGGGGGGTCGGCCCGGCCGGGTGCGCGGCCAGCCAGGTGTGTGCCGCCGTTGCGAGCGCGGTGTCCGCCACCGGGCGCGGGTAGGCGCCGAGCGCGATCGGCTCCGCCAGCGCGAACGAGCGCTTCGACCAGAGCGCCTCGATGCCGCTGAAGTACCGGTCCACGTAAGGCGCGAGCACCGCGGGGTCGAGCACGCGGACGAAGCCGCGCACGGTCGACTCGAGCTGGGAGTTGGTCAGCTCGTCGGTGTCCCACATCGAGGCCCAAGCCGCCGCCTTCCCCTCCGGCGTCGGGATCGCGGCCCGCGCGAACAGGGCGTGCTCCCGCCCGCTCGTCGTGTCGTCGGTCGACAGCAGCGCCGCGATCTCGGGCTCCGCCGCGCGGCCGCCGGCGACGAGCCCGGTCAGCAGCTCCCAGCGCAGATCGGGACCCAGCGGCAGCCCCTCCGCCGCCCCGCCGTCGAGGTCGGCGAGCCGGTCGAGCTGCTCCGCCGTGCGTGCCACCCGCGCGAAGGCCTTCGCGAGCTGCAGCTGGGCATCGGAGGCGGGTTCCGCCTCCGCGAGCAGGCGCAGGAGGCCGTCGGCCAGGATCTCCAGCGCCGGGACGCGCGCCGCAGGATCGACGTACTCCTCCGCGGCGACCACGACCTGCTTCAGCAGCGTGCCGCGCAGGGTCGGCAAAGTCTCGGCACCGAGGTGGTCGAGCACGAGCCGCACGAAGTCGGAGGCGCCCGCCTCCCCGTCCCGCGTCATGTCCCAGATGGCGCTCCACAGCAGGGTGCGGGGCAGCCCGGCGGCGACGGAGGACAGCTCGTGCTGCGCCAGCGCGAGCGACGCGGGATCGAGGCGCACCTTCGCGTAGGCGAGGTCGTCGTCGTTCACCAGGATGATCGCGGGCCGCTTCCGGCCCACGAGCGCCGGTAGCTCGGTCCGCTCGCCCGCGATGTCGAGCTCTTCGCGATGCACGCGCACGAGCGCGTCGTCCTCGCCGTCCGGCTGGTAGAAGCCGACGGCGACCCGGTGCGGCCGCAGGGTCGCGTCGCCCACCGGCGCGGGCGCCTGCGTGATCACGAAGCGGGTGATCACGCCCCTCGGGTCGGTCTCCACCTCCGGCACCAGGGTGTTCACGCCCGCGGTCTCGAGCCAGTCCGCGCTCCAGGCGGTCAGGTCCCGGCCGCTCGCGGCGGCGATGTGGCGGAGGAGGTCGGCGAGCGTCGCGTTGCCCCACGCGTTCTCGTGCAGGTAGGCGGACACCCCGGCGAAGAACTCGCGCCGGCCGACGTAGGCGACCAGCTGCTTCAGCACGCTGCCGCCCTTGGCGTAGGTGATGCCGTCGAAGTTGACGGCGATGTCCTCCACGGAGGCGATGTCGGCCGTGATCGGATGCGTCGACGGCAGCTGGTCCTGCTCGTAGCCCCAGTTCTTCTCGGTCGTCGTGAAGGTCGCCCACGAGTCCGTCCAGCGCGTCGTCTCCGCGGTGGAGAGGAACGACATGAACGTCGCGAACGACTCGTTCAGCCACGTGTCGTCCCACCACCGCATGGTCACCAGGTCGCCGAACCACATGTGCGCCAGCTCGTGCAGCACGACCATCGCGCGCTCCTCGCGCTGCGCCTCGGTCGGCGTCGAGCGGAACACGTAGACCTCGTTGAAGGTCACGAGTCCCGGGTTCTCCATGGCGCCCCAGTTGTACTCGGGCACCGTGACCTGGTCGTACTTCTCGAACGGGAACGGGATGCCGAACGCGTCCTCGTAGAAGCCGAAGCCGCCCTTCGTCGTCTCGACGACCTCCTCCGGGTCGATGAACGGCGCCAGCGACGCGCGGGTCAGCACGCCGAGCGGGATCGTGCGGCCGTCGGAGGAGGTCAGCTCGTCCGCGTGCGCCACCCAGGCGCCGGCGATCAGGGCGACGAGGTAGGTGGACAGCGGCTGGGTCGGCGCGAACCGCCACCAGCGGGTGCCGTCCCCGACCGCCTCCTGCGCCGCGACGGGCTGGTTCGAGCGGACGTCCCAGCCGTCGGGCGCCGTGACCTCGACCGCGAACCGGCCCTTGAGGTCGGGCTGCTCGAAGCAGGGGAAGACCCGGCGCGCGTCGGTCGTGGCGAGCTGCGTGTAGAGGTAGACGAGACCGTCGGCCGGGTCGACGAACCGGTGCAGTCCCTCACCGGATCGCGAGTAGCGCATGGTCGCGACCACGGTCAGCTCGTTCTCGGCCTCGAGCGGCGGGAGCGCGATGCGGACGCCGTCGGCCACCGCGGGGTCGAGGTCGCGCCCGTTGAACCGGATCGACGCGACGTCCACCGTGATCGCGTCGAGGAACGTGTTCGCGCCCGGCGTGCCGCGGAACCGGATCGTGGTGGTCGAGCCGAACACCTCCGGCCCCCGCGTGAGGTCGAGCGCGAGGTCGTACTCGAGCTCGGAGACGAGCTCCGCGCGCTCCTCCGCCTCGATTCGGGTCAGGTTCTCGCCGGGCATGCGTTTCATCTTTCAGGAGTTCTGGTGGGGCTTCGCCCACCAGAACTCCTGAACGACGAAACCGGCTCAGACGTCGGCGACGAGCGGGGCGACCTCGGTGCCGAGCAGCTCGATGCCGCGTAGCAGGTCGTCATGGGCCAGGAGGGGGTTCGTCATCTGCAGGGAGAGGCGGTCGACGCCGCCGAGCTGCCCGGCGATGCGGCGGATCTTGTCCGCGACGGTCTGGGGGTCGCCCATGAAGAACGCGCCGTCGGGCCCGGCGGTCGCGTCGAACTGCGGCCGGCTCGGCGCTGGGAAGCCGCGCTCGCGGGACACGGCGGTGAACATCGTGTGCCAGCCCGGGTAGATCGTGTCGGCCGCGGCCTCGGTGCTCTCGCCGACGTAGCCGAACACGTGCAGGCCCACCTGCAGCCGTTCGGGGGCGTGACCGGCGTGGGCGCCCGCCCGGCGGTAGAGGTCGATGAGCGGCGCGAACTGGCGCGGCTCGCCGCCGATGATCGCCACCATCAGCGGCAGCCCGAGCAGGCCGGCACGGACGAACGACTGGGGTGTGCCGCCGACCCCGACCCAGATCGGCAGCGGGTCCTGGACCGGGCGGGGGAAGACGGTCTGGTGCACGAGCGGCGGGCGGAACCGACCGGACCAGGTGACCTCCACCGAGTCGCGCAGCTGGAGCAGCAGCTCGAGCTTCTCCTCGAACAGGGCGTCGTAGTCGGCGAGCTCGAGCCCGAACAGCGGGAACGCCTCCGTGAACGACCCCCGCCCGACGACGAGGTCGATGCGGCCGCCGGAGATCAGGTCGAGCGTCGCGAACTGCTGGAAGACCCGCACCGGGTCGTCGGCGCTCAGCACCTTGACCGCGCTGCCGAGCCGGATGCGCTCGGTGCGGGCAGCGGCTGCGGCGAGGATCACCTGCGGCGCGGAGTCGTAGTACTCGCTGCGGTGGTGCTCGCCGATGCCGAAGGAGTACAGCCCGACCCGATCGGCGAGGGCGATCTCCTCGAGCAGGTGCGCCATCCGCTCGGCCGGCCCGACGACGTGCCCGGTCTTCGGATCGGTGACCTCGGACACGAAGCTGTCGACACCGAGATGCATGGGGGGAACCTCTCGAGCGGGATGGGTGGACACGTGCACAACGCCGCCGGACGTGCGGTTGTTCCGGGGCACTGACGCTTCGTGAGCCGATACCGTCGCCGGATGACCGACCTGCACATCACCGGCGACGACGCTGCCGACGCGCTGCTCTCCTCCGACCCGTTCGCCCTGCTCGTCGGCATGCTGCTCGACCAGCAGGTCGCGATGGAGACCGCGTTCGCGGGGCCGGAGAAGATCCGCGACCGGCTCGGGAGGATCGACCCGGCCACCCTCGCGGGCGAGCAGCCCGACCGCCTCGTCGAGGTGTTCCGGCAGACGCCGGCGGTGCACCGGTACCCCGGATCGATGGCGGGGCGGGTGCAGGCGCTGGCCGCCGCGGTGCAGGAGGAGTGGGGCGGCGACGCGACCGCGATCTGGACGCGCGACGCCCCGGACGGCCCGGAGGTGCTGCGCCGCCTGAAGGCCCTCCCGGGTTTCGGGGACCAGAAGGCGCGGATCTTCCTGGCGCTGCTCGGCAAGCGCGACCGGTTCGCCGGCGGGGGCTGGCGGGAGGCGGCCGGCGCCTACGGCGAGGAGGGATTCCGGTCGGTCGCCGACATCACGAGCCCCGAGACGCTCACGAAGGTCCGCGAGTACAAGCAGGCGCAGAAGGCCGCCGCCAAGCACTGATCTTCGTCGTTCAGGAGAAACGGGGACTTCGCCGCCATTTCTCCTGAACGACGAAGATCAGGGGCGGCGGGCGGCCAGCGTCGCGGCCAGGACGCCGAACACCAGGAAGCACGTCGTCGTGAGCAGCACGACCGTCATCGGGAAGAACCATCCGCCGCTCAGGGTGTGCGCGCCGCCGACCACGGGCGGCGCCGCCGCAGCGACCAGGTAGCCGACCGTCTGCACGAAGGCGGACAGCGCGGTGGTCCTCCTGGCGTCGCCGCCCACCTCCGCGATGATGGTGAAGATCGCGGTGAACCCGCCGCCCTGCGCGATCCCGCCGAGGACGCTGCCGATCAGGAAGTGCTCGGGCGCGACGAGCAGCACGACCGGGAGGCTCATCCACAGCAGCCCCAGCAGGGCGATGACCGTGCGCGGCCGCAACCGCAGAGCGAGCACCGGTACGCCGATGGCGCCGACGATCCCGGCGAGCTGGAACACCGAGGACGCGGACCCCGCGACGACCGCGGAGTAGCCCCGTTCATCGGCGAGCAGCGTCGGCAGCCACGTCGTCACCCCGTAGTAGCTGCACGACTGGGCGGCGAACGCGACCGCGAGCAGCGCCACGAGCCGATCCGGGCGGAACGCGACGGGCGGTTCGGCGGACACCGGTTCGGCGGGTGCGTCGCCGGTGCTGCGGAGGAGGACGAGCCAGACGACCGCTGCCAGTACCCCGGCGACGCTCCAGGCGGCGACCGCCGCGCGCCAGCCGAACGCGGCCCCCAGCGGCACGGTGACGATGGAGGTGATCACGGTGCCGACGTTGATCGAGACGGAGTACACGCTCGTCGCGGCACCGCGACCGCGCTTCGGGATGTCCCGGCGGATCACGGCGGGGACGAGCACGTTGCCGATCGTGATCGAGACGCCGAGCAGCACGACCGATGCGAGCGCGAACCCGAAGCCGTCGACCGAGCGCAGCACGGTCGCGAGCACGATGCCGGCGATGCCGATCTCGATCGCGCGCTCGATGCCGATGCAGCGGGCGAGCCACGGTGCGATCGGGGTGCTGAGGCTGAAGCACAGCAGCGGGACGGTCGTCAGCAGCCCGAACGCCGCGGGCGAGACGCCCCAGCCGCGCTGCGCCTCCGCCGCCACCGGCGCGAGCGCGACGAGCGGCCCCCGCAGCTGGAAGGCCAGCAGCGCGATGCAGGTCAGGAGGAGCGCGAGCCGCAGCCGACCGCCCCCGTTCCCCGCAGTCATCGTGGCTCCAGCATGCCAGTCCGTTTTGAAGGAGTTTTCCCGCCGGAGGCGCGGAAACTCCTTCAAAACGGAAGTCAGGAGAGGAGGTCGCGCACGTCGTCGGCGGTCAGCGCTGCGGAGAACGGCTCGCCGTCGTCGACCACCGCGTCGAACAGGTCCTGCTTGCGGCGCTGGAGGGCCAGCACCTTCTCCTCGATCGTGCCCGCGGCGACGAGCCGCCTGACCGTGACCGGCCTGTCCTGGCCGATACGGTGCGCGCGGTCGATCGCCTGCGACTCCGCAGCCGGGTTCCACCACGGGTCGAGCAGGTACACGAGGTCCGCCTCCGTCAGGTTCAGCCCGAAGCCGCCCGCCTTCAGGCTGATCAGGAACACCGCCGCGTCGCCGGTGCGAAAGCGGTCGATGACCGAGTCCCGGTCCCGGGTCGCGCCCTCCAGCAGCGTCCACGGCACCCCCTCGGCGTCGAGCCGGGCGCCGACGAGGCGGAGGTAGGAGGGGAACTGGCTGAACACGAGCGCCCTGCGGCCCTCGGCGAGCGCCTCGACCAGCTCCTCCGCCAGCAGGTCGAGCTTCGACGAGCGGACCCCGTCGTGCTCCTCGCCGATCAGCGCGGCGTCGAGCGCGAGCAGGCGCAGCAGCGTCAGCGACCGCAGCACGATGAAGCGGTTGCGGTCCATGTCGGGCAGCAGGCCGAACAGCTTGCGGCGCTCCCGCTGCAGCGTGACGTCGTAGATGGCACGGTGGTCGGGCGACAGGTCGACGGTCACGACCTGCTCCTCGAGGCTCGGCAGCTCGGGCGCGACCTGCTCCTTCGTCCGGCGCAGCACGTACGGCCGCATCCGGAGGCGCAGGCGGGCGAGCCGCTCCGCGCGGTGCGCGGCGTTCGCCTCCGGCGCGCTGCCGGCGCCGACGCCCTCGGTGTAGCCGGTCCGCAGCCCCTCGATCGGGCGCACGTACTCCTCCCGGAACCGGCGCACGGAGGGGAACAGGCCGGGCACGGTGAGCGCGAGCAGCGCGTGCAGCTCGGTCAGCGAGTTCTCCATCGGCGTGCCGGTGACGGCGATGGTCCGCCGGATCCGGAGGTCCCGCACCACCTGGTGCGTGCGCGCGGCGGCGTTCTTCACCGCCTGCGCCTCGTCCAGCAGCAGTGCGTCGAACGCGCCGTCGGTGGCGAGGCGGGTGAACACGGTCGCGTCCAGCCGCAGCCGCGCGTAGGTGGTCACGACCAGGTCCGCGCCGCGCACGACGTCCGCGATGCGCGTCTTCGGCCCGTCCGCGTCGACGATCCGGCGCACGACGAGGTCCGGCGTGAACCGGGTGGCCTCCGCGATCCAGTTCGAGGCGACCGAGGTCGGGGTCACGACGAGGATCGCGCGCCGCGCCTCCTCCGGCACGGTCTCGTGCACGTGCTGCGCCAGCGCCAGGCACTGCACCGTCTTGCCGAGCCCCATGTCGTCCGCGAGCACGCCGCCGAGTTCATGCCGCCAGAGGAATGCGAGCCATGCGAACCCCTCCTGCTGGTAGGCACGCAGCACCGTGCGGAGGCCGATCGGCGCGGCGACACGTACCGGTGGCGCCTCGACGGCGTCCCGCAGCGCGCGCCACTCGACGGTCTCGCGGCTCGAGTCGGCGAGGTCCTCGAAATCCGCCCACTGCGCGACGTGCGCGCGCGGGATCGCGAATCCCGAGGACCACTCGGGGATCTCCGCGGACTCCTCCACCAGGTCGATCAGCTCCCGGAGGCGCGGGTGGGCGAGCGAGAGGAACGTGCCGTCGACGAGCCGTAGCCGTCGCTTCCCGGCCGCGATGGCCTTGAAGAGGGGCCCGAAGGGGATGTTCCGGCCGTCGACGGTGACCGTGACCCCGAGGTCGAACCAGTCGTTGCGCTCCGTCGGGGACACCTGCACCGCGATCACCGGATCGGCGGTCACGACCACGGGTGAGGGAGCCCCGACGTGCTCGACGGCGACGTCCGGCAGCCCGGCGAGCACCGGGAGCACGTCGGCGGCGAGGTCGAGCGCCTCCTCGACGCCGATCGTCCGCGGCGCGGGGAGGCCACGGCTCGGCCACCACCCGAGTGGCAGCGCGGCCACGACGTCGACCGGGTCCGGCGCCTGCCGAGCGTGGAGGCGCTCCCAGCGCCAGGTGAGCGTCGCCCCGCCGGCCTCGGCCGTGCTGACGGTGAGCACGAGCAGCGGCGGCTGCGGCTCGGGCAGCGGTACGGAGGCGTCGCTGCTCACGACCGTGAAGCGGTCCTGCAGCGCGGGCAGCCAGCGGTCGCGCAACTCGGCGGCGGCGTCCGCCGGCACGATCAGCGGCTCCCGGCCGAGCAGCGCGGGGTCGACGGGCGCGGCGAACGGTGCGAGCAGCACGTGCGCGGGCGACCCGCCGGTCGCCCAGACGCCGTGGTCGCCGACGGCGTGGGCGCGCTCGACGGGGACCGCATCACCGTCGATGACGAGGCGCGGTCCGACGCGGATCCCCTCGGCGACGCGGACCGCGTCGAGCGCGAGCGACGCCTCCCCTGCCAGCCGTGCGGATCCGGATCCGGGCGCGACGAGCGGGACGCCGAGCGCCTCCCCCTGCGCGAGCAGCTCCCACACCAGCGGGTTCGGCGCCTCGTCGAGGAACAGCCAGTCGGGGTCCTGGCCGGCGGCGGCAGGCACGGCCGCGCGGTAGAGCGCGCCCAGCTCGCACGCCCAGCGGTGCTGCGCCGGGTCGAGGTTCAGGCGGTTGCGCACGTGGGGCAGCGACTGCCAGGTGAGCGCGCCCCGCGCCCAGCCCGAACCGGTCTTCACGACCGGCCGCACACCGAGTCGGAGGCCGCCGACCGAGTCCTCCACCGCCGCCCGCGTCGTCGGACCGTTCCAGCGATGCGCGGTGCGGGGCAGCAGCTCGCGCGCCTGCACCTGCAGCGCGATGGGCACGGTCGGCTGCGCCGCCGCCGGGGCAGGGCGATCCCCGAGCAGTCCGTCGAGGGCGCGTCGCCACCCGTCATCCGTGCTCACCGCGCCACGGTATGCGGTGTGCATGGCTGCGCCGCCGCTGCGGCGTCGCTCCGTCGCACCGGCGGGCCTGGACGGCCGCGTCAGCGACGCCCGAGCACGCCGGTCGACCAGAGCGCCCAGGCGATCAGGACGGGCTGGAACGGCAGACGGACCGCTCGCTTGCGGTCCGTGTCCAGACCGAGCCCATCGCGGTGGTGCCGGTACTGCGCGATGTTGCCGGGGAACACGGCCGCGAAGAACCCGGCGGCGACGATGCCGAGGCGTCGGCTCGGCAGGAGGGCGAGCGCGGAGCCGAGGGCGATCTCCACGACGCCGGAGGCGAGCACGGTGGTGTCGACGTCGAACGGCACCCAGTCCGGCACCTGCGCCCGGAACCCCTCCCGCGCGACGGTGAGGTGGCCGACGCCGGCGAGCGCGAGCACCCCGCCGAGCAGGAGGCGGGCAGCGGTCTGCGGCGTCGAGGTCATGCGATCGATCTCATCACGGCGCCGCTGACGGTGCTCACCGGAGGTAGGCGTCGACGAACAGCGGGCCGCGGATCTCGCGGAAGCGCTCGAGGATCCGGTCCGCGAGGGCGTTCGACACCGACTTCGCGACGAGGTCGAACGGGCCGATCGCGGGCAGCGGGTCGAGCCGCACGCGCACCACCTCCCATCCCGCACGGCGCAGCAGGCGGTCCTTGCGCAGGTCGACCGCCTCCCGCTTCCCGCTGTGCTCGAGCCCGTACCGGCCGACGGTGTCGAGCTCGACCGCGATGCGCAGGTCGCCGAGCACGAGGTCCGGCCACGCCTCGAGATGGTCGAAGAAGGGCTCGCGGAGGCGGATCGCGTTCGGCGCCGCATCCCAGACGAGTCGGGTCGCGAGCTTCTGCTGCAGCAGCGGCTCAGCGGCGGAGGCGGGCTTCGGCGCGCAGACGCTGACGAACGGCTCCCCCGGAGGCAGATCCGGCGTCTTCGCGCAGAGCGGCCCGACCGTCCGCCGCGATTTCGGCGCGCCCGTGCCGACCGGCCGCTCGAGTGCCGCCTCCGAGCAGCGGGGGCACCAGGTCGACCTGCGGCGCCGGCCGCCTCCCGGGCGCATCCGCTGCTCCTCCGGCGTCGCGATGAAGCGGTGCCCCGCGTCGCACTGCCACTGCAGCCACACGTCCGCGCAGAGCGGCACCTGGCTGAGCACCACGCCGCGGTTGAGATCGGCGTGGTACTGCCGGACCAGCACCGGGTAGCGATGCCACTGCTCCCGGTACGTCCCGACCGCGTAGGGCACGGCGCGGCCCGTGGAGGCGCGTCGGCGCTCCCACCAGGCGTCCACCGGCTCGGGCATGCGCGCACGGTAGCCGCGCCCTCCGTCAGCGCTTCGCGTCTCGATCCGTCACGCCTCGCGCGGGCGGAGGCGTGACGAATCGAGACGCGAACGGCGCAGCTCAGTGCGCGGGGACCGCCACGTGGTCCTGCGCCCACTCGCCCACCGCGGGGGTCGGCTGGGAGACCTGCTCGCCCGGGGCGTCGACGCGCTTCAGCGGCGGCAGGCCCTCCTCCACCGTGCGGCCGAGCCAGCCGTCGACGTTCTTCCAGTACTGGATCGCGCGCGCTCGGATGTCGGGGATCGTCACCTGCGCGACGTGACCCGTGATGTTCTTCGCGAGCCGCTCCCGCTCCTCCTGCGACATCACGTCGTTCACCAGCGCGCGGGCCTGCGACCAGTCGTCGTCCTCGGCGTGCAGGGTGACGGCGCTGCGGACGAGTTCGCCGTCCGACTGCCAGCCGCCCGCCTCAGCGGCACGGGCCGGGTCGGCGTGCGGGCCCCCGAAGGTGTTCGGCGCGTAGACCGGCTTCGCGGCGGGCGGGAAGCTGTACGTCATGGCGCCCTCCTTCGAGTAGGAGTGCACGGGCGCGACCGGCGCGTTCACCGGCAGCTGCGCGTGGTTGGTGCCGACGCGGTAGCGGTGCGCGTCCGCATAGCTGAAGATGCGGGCCTGCAGCATCTTGTCGGGGCTCGCGTCGATGCCGGGCACGAAGTTCGACGGAGCGAACGCGGCCTGCTCGATCTGCGCGAAGTAGTTCTCGGGGTTCGTGTCGAGGGTGAGCTTCCCGACCTCGATCTCGGGGTAGTCCTCGTGCGGCCACACCTTGGTCAGGTCGAACGGGTTGAACCGGTACCCGGCGGCGTCGGCGTAGGGCATGACCTGCACCTTGAGCGTCCAGGAGGGGAAGTCGCCGCGCTCGATCGCCGCGTACAGGTCGCGGATGTGGAAGTCCGCGTCCTGCCCGGCGATCTGGTCTGCCGCGTCCTGCGTGAGGATGTCGTGCCCCTGGTCGGTCTTGAAGTGGTACTTCACCCAGAACCGCTCGCCGGCCGCGTTGATCCACTGGTAGGTGTGCGATCCGTAGCCGTTCATGTGCCGCCACGACGACGGGATGCCGCGGTCGCCCATCAGCCAGGTGACCTGGTGCGCGCTCTCCGGGGAGAGGCTCCAGAAGTCCCACTGCATGTCGTTGTCGCGCAGGTGGCTGCCCGGGAGGCGCTTCTGCGAGCGGATGAAGTCGGGGAACTTGATCCCGTCCTTGATGAAGAACACCGGGGTGTTGTTGCCGACGAGGTCGTAGTTGCCCTCGGACGTGTAGAACTTGATCGCGAACCCGCGGGGGTCGCGCCACGTGTCGGGGCTGCCCTGCTCGCCCGCGACGGACGAGAAGCGCAGCAGCAGCTTCGTGTCGGTGCCGGGCTGGAACAGCGCGGCGCGCGTGAACCGCGAGACGTCGGCGGTGGTCTCGAAGTGCCCGAACGCGCCGCCGCCCTTCGCGTGGACGACCCGCTCCGGCACCCGCTCGCGGTTGAACTGGGCCAGCTTCTCGATCAGGTAGTGGTCGGTGAGCGCGATCGAGCCGTCGTTGCCGATGCTCTGCGAATGCTCGTCGCTCGCGACCGGCTGGCCGCTGTTCGTGGTGGTGGTCGGGTCGGTCATCGTGCTCCTTCAGCGCGGGGTGCGGTCTGCGCGGCGACTGCCATACAGGTCAGTGGCGCGCAGTCGGGGCAGACGCCCCAGAACGTGATCTCCGTCTGCGCGACGGAGAAGCCGTGGTCGTCCGCCCGCAGGAGGCAGGGGGCCGCGGAGTCCGCGCAGTCGACGTCGACGACATGGGAGCAGCGGGTGCAGACGAGATGGCGGTGGTCGTCGCCGACCCGCAGCTCGGAGCACGCGGCGAAGCCGGCGGGATCGGGTGGCCGGTCATCGACGCGATCCTCGCGCGGACGTGAACCCGTCGAGAAATCCCGGCCGACTGCCGGGCGTGTCCGGAGTCCATCGATCCGGGCTGCTTCGGATCAGGTCTGGTACAGCAGCCGGGCCGGGAGGCGGGCGGGCACCTCGTGCTCGAACCACGCCCGCAGCTCGCGCATCGTCTCCCTCGGGTAGACGTACTTCACACCGCCGAACTTCGATCGCTTCACGCTGCGCACCGTCTCGTCCATCTCGAGCTTCGTGCGCGGGTACCAGCCCTCGAGCACCTGCTTGCTCGCGGGCGTGAACCGGTGCGTGATGACCTCGGCCGTCAGGTCGACCGCCGGGACGGTGGACAGCGCGGCCGCCACGTCGTCGAGGAGCCGGCCGTACGCCTCCTGCCACCCGTCGACCGGCATCACCGGCGCGATGGTGAGACCGACCGGGTACCCGGCCGCCGCGACGCGGCGGAGTGCGTCGATGCGGGCGGGCATGCGCGCGGTGCCGCCCTCGAAGCGCTCCACCTCCGCCGCGTTCACGGAGAAGCGGATGCGGGTGCGGCCGCCGTGCCGGAGGGCGAGCAGCGGCTCGACCGCGTCGAACTTCGTCGTGAACCGGAGGGAGGCGCCGTCGCCGTAGCGGCCCGTGCCGACGCGCTCGATCGCGGTGGCGAGCGCGCCGGTGAGGTGCTCGATGCCGAGCGGATCGGTGTAGCACGAGAGCTCGAAGGTGGTCCCCTCGTCGCCGCGGAGGGCGTTCCCCGTCGTGACGGAGCCCGTGCCGGTCAGCGTCGCGATCGGCGCCAGCACCTCGTCGAGGTTCGCGTGCACGCGGGTGACCGGCGGCCCGGACAGGGAGCCGGCGAGGTAGCAGTACTGGCAGTGCGCGGGGCAGCCGCGCGCCAGGTCGAGCCGCCAGTCCGCCGACGGCGGGATCGGCTGCGGCTTCAGCGCCGACGGCGGCGCGACGACCACCGCCATCGTCGCCTTGGCGCGGGCGTACGCCTCCCGCTCGCTCTCGTCCTTCGGGGCGGTCGGCAGCCGGTCGCTCGTCAGGACCCGGATGTCGGCGACGCCGTGCGCCGCGACCCGGCGCAGGATCTCGGCCGTGTGCGGCAGGCCGGCGGCGGATCGGGTGACGAGGACGTGCTTCGGGATCCAGAGGCGGGCGGCGGTCGGGGCGCGGCGCGCGGGGTGGTCGAGCAGCTGTGCGGGCATGTGCTGGTCTCAACCTCCGGCGCAGCCCCGGCGTTCCCCTCGTGATCCCTTCCCAGGCGGTCCGGGGAGGGTGGGGGCATGGCACGCGTCCTGATCACCGGTTCCTCCGACGGCCTCGGTCTGGCCGCCGGGCAGCGTCTCATCGACCAGGGCCACGAGGTGGTGCTGCACGCCCGCAGCGACGCCCGCGCGGACGACACCCGCGGCGCTGCGCCGGGTGCCGCGGCGGTGCTCGTCGGCGACCTGTCGTCGGACGAGCAGACCCGGGCGCTCGCCGACGCGGCGAACGCCTCCGGCCGCTTCGACGCGGTCGTCCACAACGCCGGGGTCGGGTCGGGCAGTGCAGGGCTGCTCGCCGTCAACGTGCTCGCCCCCTACCTGCTCACGGCGCTGCTCCGTCGGCCGGACCGGCTGGTGTACCTCTCGAGCGGGATGCACCGCAGCGGCCGAGCGGACCTCGCGCAGCTCGACCACCCCTCGTACGGCGACACGAAGCTGATCGACGCCGCGCTCGCCGCGGCCGTCGCGCGCCGCTGGCCCGACGTGCTGAGCAACGCGGTCGACCCCGGCTGGATCGCGACGCGGATGGGCGGAGCGGGGGCGCCCGGCGGTCTGGAGGAGGGTGCCGCGACGCAGGTGTGGCTCGCGGTCGGCGACGACCCGGGCGCGACGGTCAGCGGCCGCTACCTGAAGGACCTCCGCGAGGAGCGCCCGGCGCCGGGCGTCACGGACGAGCGCTTCCAGGACGCGCTGCTCGACGAGCTCGCACGGCGCACGGGGGTTCCCCTCCCGGAGTGAGCGCCGCACCGCCGCCCCGCTGGTCGAGGTGCGAGCGCAGCGAGCCTCGACCAGCGGGGTTTTCGGTGTTCAGAACCAGGTGGTGAGGACCGGGGCGGTCGCGGGGCGCAGGAGGCGGTCGGCGAGCGCCGCGTCGCCCGGGGACCGCTCGGTGAGCCGGCCCGCCGCAGCGAGCGCGACCGCCGAGGCGCCGCCGAGGTAGAGCGACCCGAGCAGGTCCACCGGCAGCTCCAGCAGCGGGCCCTCCTCCGGCTCACCCGCCTCGACGGCCGCGGTCCCGTCCGCATCCGCGGTGATGGTGAACGCGCCGCCCGCGTACCCGAGCGGATCGGCGACCCGGAACCCGAGCCGCCCGCCGCCGGCGTAGGAGCGGGCGGCGAATGCCGCGACCGGGTCGAGCACGCGGAGCCAGAGGTGCTCCCGCACCTCCGTGGTGCGGATCATCCGCGGGTCGCGGACGAGCCAGCGGAGGGGCTCGTCGATCGGGCGGAGGCCCGCCGTGACCGTGCTGACGAGGTCCAGCTCGAGCAGGAACCGCCAGAGCGCGCGGTAGGCGTCGTCCGTCGTCGCGACCAGCTGCTTCAGCTCGACCGTGAACCCGGTGAAGTCGTTCGCCAACTCGATCAGCCGGTAGGTCGCGAGGCCCCTCGCGGTCCCGTGCTCGTCCTCGTAGCGGGCGAAGCGCAGCTTCCGCTGCTCGTCCGGCTCGGAGGGGGCGCCGAACAGCCGTCCGAAGCGGTGGCCGACGATCTGCACGTCGCCGACGGTCGCCCGGCGCGACTCCTCGAACAGGGTCTCCCCGGTGGCGATCGCGGCGGCGCGCCCGACGAGCTGGATCCGCCCCGGCGCCTCCTGACCGACCCAGCCCGCTCGGCGGACGTCCACCGAGTAGTCCGTCGACCACGTGGCCGCGCCGAAGCCGTAGCGGGTGTAGATCGTCGCCTCCGACACCGTGAGCATCGCGAGCGGGAGCCCGGCCAGGGTCGCGACCCGCAGCTCGGACTCGAGCATCGCCCGGGCGATGCCCCGGCGCCGATGGGTGGGCGCGACCGTGACGTCGCTGATCGCCCACGCCGTGACCTCGCCGCCCGGCACCGTCAGCGCCGCCGGCCACGACGCGACCGTCGCGACCGGCAACTCCGGCTCGATCAGGCCGTCGTCGTGGATCCCGATCGTCCGCTGGCCGGGGAAGTCCCCCGCCAGCTCGGCCAGGAACTCCTCGGTCGGCGCGGGGTCGTGGAAGCCCCGCGCGATCGCGTGCGCCCACGCCCTGGTCGCGGCGGCGTCCGCCGGATCCACGACGGTCATGCGGAGCCCGCCCGCAGCGAGCGCGGCCGCCGCGGTCGCGTCGACGGGGATGGACAGCGCGTCGTCATGCACGAGGGCGAGCCTAGGAGCCGGGCCCGGGCAATAACCTCGGATGCATGGCCGACTCCCCCGTCCGCATGCGCGCCGAGATCGCTGCCCTGCCCGCCTACCGGCAGGGTCGGCAGGCCGTCGCGGACGGCTACAAGCTGTCGTCGAACGAGAACCCGTTCGGGCCGCTCGCGGAGATCGTGGAGGCGATGGGCCGCGCGGAGGTGAACCGGTACCCCGACGCGACGGGCCCGGCGCTGCGGGAGAAGCTCGGCCGGCGATTCGGCGTGACCGGCCAGCAGGTGCATCTCGCCGCCGGATCGGTCGCGCTGCTGAGCCAGTTCCTCCTCGCGGTCTGCGAGCCGGGCAGCGAGGTCGTCTACGCCTGGCGGTCGTTCGAGGCGTACCCGGGGCTCGTGACCGTCGCGGGCGCGACGAGCGTGCAGGTACCGCTCGCGGCCGGTGCCGTGCACGACCTCGATGCGATGGCGGCCGCGATCACGGACAGGACGCGCGCCGTGATCGTCTGCTCGCCGAACAACCCGACCGGGCCGATCGTCGGCGCCGCGGCGTTCGCGCGCTTCATGGACCAGGTCCCGGCCGACCTCCTGGTGCTGCTCGACGAGGCGTACGTCGAGTTCGTGCGCGATGCCGGCGCTGTCGACGGCGCTGCGCTGATCGGCCGGTGGCCGAACCTCGTGATCCTCCGCACGTTCTCGAAGGCGTGGGGGCTCGCCGGGCTGCGGCTGGGGTACGCGATCGGCGCCGAGCACCTCCTCGACGCCGCGCGCGCGGTCGCGATCCCCCTGTCCGTCACCGGGCAGGCGCAGCTGGCAGGCGCGGTCGCGCTCGACCACGAGGAGCTGCTCCTCGCCCGCGTCGCCGACATCGTCGAGACGCGCGGCCGGCTCGTGGCGGGCCTCCGCGAGCTGGGCTTCGACGTGCCGGAGGCGCAGGGCAACTTCGTCTGGCTGCCCCTCGGCGACGGCGCCGCCGCGGCCGACGAGGTCTTCCACGCGCACGGGGTCGTGGTCAGGGCGTTCCCCGGCGAGGGCGTCCGCATCTCGATCGGCGAGCAGGAGTCGGTCGCCCGCGTGCTCGAGGCCGCCGCCGCGCTCTGACCCTTCCGTTGTGAAGGAGTTTTCCCGCCGAAGGCGCGGAAACTCCTTCACAACGGAATCAGGGTCAGGACAGCTCGCGGATGACGCTCGCCGCCTGCACCAGGGCCAGGTGGCTGAGGGCCTGGGGCAGGTTGCCGAGGGAGGCGCCGGTGCCCTCGTCGACCATCTCCGACATGATCCCGACGTCGTTCGAGACCGCCGCGACCAGCTCGTCCATCAGCGCCCGCGCCTCGTCGATGCGACCCACGCACGCGAGCGCGGAGGCGGTCCAGAACCCGCACGCGGTGAAGGTGCCCTCCTCCCGCTCCATCCCGGAGTAGCGGTAGATCAGCGGCCCGCGACCCAGCTCCTCGCGCAGCGCATCGATCGTGCGGGACATCCGCTCGCCCCGGTCGAACCCGCTGACGGTGTGCAGCAGCACGGAGGCGTCCAGCGCCTTCGACCCCTTCGCCATGACGTAGGTGCCGCGCCGCTCGTCCCAGCCGTGCCGGTCGATCCACCGTGCGATCAGCCGCTTGTGCTTCTCCCACCGCTTCCTCGTGCCGTCGGGCGGCAGCACGAAGCCCATGTCGTGCAGAGTGCAGGCGGCGTCGAGCGCCTGCCAGCAGCCCATCTTCGACGAGACGTAGTGCTTGGTCTCGGTCAGCTCCCACATGCCCGAGTCCTTGCGCTTCCAGTTCACGCACGCCTCGTCGGCGAGATGCACGAGCAGGTCGCTGGAGCCCGCGTCGAGCAGGTTCCCGTCGGCGGTGTAGGCGCGCATGATGCCGACCAGGTCCGCGTAGACCCCGAGCTGCAGCTGGCCGCCCGCCTGGTTCCCGGTGACGACCGGCCCGAACCCCCGCCACCCCGCCGCGTCCACCTGCCGCACACCGTCGGTCGGCTGCCCGTCGAGCGTCAGGAACACGGCGATGCCGTCGCGCGTGTTGGCCTTCAGCGCCTTCAGCACCCACGACACGGCCGCATGCGGCTCCTCCCGCAGCCCGAACCGGAGGAACGCGTCGACCGAGTAGGCGAGGTCGCGCACCCAGGCGAACCGGTAGTCCCAGTTCTTGTCGCCGTGGATCGACTCGGGGAGGGAGGTGGTGGCCGCGGCGGCGATCGCGCCGGAGGGGGTGTACGTCAGCAGCTTCAGTGCGAGCGTGCTGCGCCGCACCTGCTCCGGCCACGGGCCGTCCCAGCTGAACACGTCGGTCCAGGTCTGCCAGCCGGCGATCGTGCGATCGATCGACTCGTCGGCGACGCCCGCATCGGGGACCCGGACCGGCTCCCCCTCCGTGCCGCAGAGGCAGAGCACGTGCCGCGAGCCGGCGGAGGTCGTGAACGCACCGCGGAAGTCCGGGCCCCAGTCCGTCGCCGGACCGTTCCCGTCGTGCACGGGGTCCTGCCGGCCGATGTCCGAGCCGGTGAGGGCGATGTTGGTGTCCCCGGCCCGGATCAGGGGCACGTGGCCGGTGTCGAACCGGGTGACCGCCTGGTCACCGAGCAGGTTCCCCGGCTCGACGATCCACGTCATCGGCACGGCGCCCTCGACACCGTCGATGCGGCGCACGAGCTGCATCCACGGCAGCCGGCCGGCGACGCCGGTGACGAGCGCGTCCGTGACCTCGACCACACCGGAGGCGGAGGTGAACCGGGTTCGCAGCACGTTCGTCCCGTCGACGTACTCCCGTTCCGACGCGAACGGCTCGTCGGGCTGCAGCGCGAACCGCCCGCCCCGCTCGTCGTCGAGCAGTGCCGCGAACAGCGGCGCGTCGGCCATGCCGGGCACGGGCAGCCAGTCGATCCGACCGTCGCGGGCGATCAGCGCGACGGTGCGCCCGTCCCCGATCGCGGCGTAGCCGCGGAGGTCGGCGTAGCCGTTCGAGCGTCGCTCGGCGGGCCGGGTAGGTGCGCTGCTCACCCCGCCGACGGTATTGGGGCCGGGTGTGCGTTCATCCCGCCTCGCGGGCGAAGCGGAGCACCCGGACCGCGATCGTGACGGCGAGGTCGCCGATCCCCTCCGCCCGAGCGCGGACCTCGTCGTGGTCGAGGTGGTGCCCGTTCGGCCCCATCAGGACCACGCGCGCGACGTCGGCGGGCGACAGCGTGCGGCGCAGGAGGACCCGGCGCCGCCCCGCCTCGCGCAGCGGCCGCATCCGGTCCACCAGGCGCTGCGCCTTGTCCGGCCCGACGGCGAGCGTGCCGAACGGCTCCCGCAGCTCCGCGAGGTGCTCGGGCTCCGGGATCACGATCACGGCGATGCCGGAGGAGGCGAGGATCCGGTCCAGCTCCATGCCGTCGCGGGGGCCGAACACGACGAGCGCGGCATCGATCGATCCCGTCGCGAGCGGGACGCGCCGCCGGAGGTCGGCCGTCGCCGCTGCTGCTCGCGGGTGCGCTCCGGCAGCGGTCCGTGCTGCCGGGGCCGACACGTCGATCGCGACGCCCCGCGCCTCCGGATGCGTCTCGAGGGCGGCGGCGAGGTAGGTGCCGGGGCCGGAGGCGAGGTCGGCGATCCAGCGCGCGTCGCCCGGCACGGCGTCGGCGACCGCATCGGTGATGGGTCGGTAGTGGCCTGCGGCGAGGAACGCCACGCGATCCCGGACCATCGGCGCCGAGTCGCCGGGGACGGTCGCTCCGGTCGCCAGCGCGGCGTACCCCTGCTTCGCGACATCGAACGTATGCCCCTCGGAGCATATGAGGGCGGTTCCGGATCGCGCGAAGGCTGCGAGACATACCGGGCACGCCAGCACGGTCAGTGCTGCGTCGAGCGCGGCCGTCCGCTCGGGCGAAGTCACGCGGATCCCCGGGCGAGCGCCGCCATCTGGGCAGCGAAGATCGCAGCTCCTCCCTGGGCCGGATGCCGCACGGCGACCGCCTCGACGCCCGCTGCGGCGAGCGCGTGCTCGGCCTTCCGCCCGATCGCGACGACCCGGCGGATACCGAGCGCTCGGATCAGCTCGAGCGCGATCCCCACGCCCGCCTGCACCTCCGGTACCCGCGGCGCGCGGTTGGTCGCCCGGTCCGGTGCGGCGAACGGATGGTTGGCGTACACGGGCCAGTTCACGGGCCGCTCCGGCCAGGTCCGGAGCGCCTTCTGCACGATGGAGGCCGACAGCTCCCACTCGGCGGCGGGCCCGGGCGGCAGCAGGAAGCCATCGCCCTCGGGCGACCCGGTCAGCAGCCCGGGTCGGGCGGTGAGCTCGCGGACGCTCATGAACGGCACCCCGGTGATCGTCGCACCCCGCCAGCCGGGTGCCTCCCCGACGAGCAGCGTCGAGGCGCCCGCGGT